>DAINBS010000125.1:0-6855 GCA_036732805.1 Gemmatimonadales bacterium
ACGAGCACTGCGCCGCCCAGCCCGGGCGGTCTGCGGCATGTCGCCGGCGTGGGGACCTCGCCGGTGGTGTCGTACGAGGGAACGGGCGCCTACTTCCTGGACCGACTGGCGGACGGCGTTTGGCGGTTGGAGGTGTACCCGGACGTCGCGTGGGTGGTGGACCCCTTCACCCGCCCGAGCCTCGACCGTGAGGCCGCGCGCGTCGTGTGGAATACGAGACCCATGCGGATCAGCCTGCCCGACCTCGGCGCCGAGTTCTCCGCGGCACCGGTGGACACGGGCAACGAGCACCGGCCGACGGTGCGGGGCGGAGCATTCGACGTGCGCCCCGGCGCCTACCTGCTGACGCGGGCCGGCGCGGCGCACCCGGCGTGGACCGTCGAGTCGGTCGTCGGAGGGCGAAAGCTGGGCGCGTTCGTGGCACCGCCCTCATCGGACGCGCCAACGGTGGTCCTCCACGTCCCACCTGGCGAGGTGACGGCAGGCCAACCGTTCACGATCGCGGTCTGCGTAGTGTCCGCGGCTCCCGCGGACTCGGTGGTCCTGTACGCGCGGCGTGTGGGGGTCTTCGGTCCCATGCTGCGCGCCGCCATGCAGCGGGCCGGTGCGTTCGGCTACGAAACGACCGTGCCCGCGGAGCGCGTGGGCGAGGGCCTGCTCGAGTACGCGGTGTCCGTATACGAGGGAGACGTCACGACGACCTTCCCCAGCGGAGCGGAGGGACATCCGTTCCGGTGGGATTTCGCGGGCCGGGAGTTCTGGCGGGTGCCGGTCGTGCCCGCAGAGGCGCCCGTGCTGCTGTTCGATGGGCGACGGGACCTGGACCACATTCTTGCCCCCCATCCCTGGAGCTACGTGGCGTTCCGCACCGGCGTGGCGGCCGGGAGCGAGCCGGAACGCCTGGCGTTGTCGGCCGTGGTCGAAAGCTTCACGCCGGCACCCCACCACTTCGCGCTCCGGACGTTCCTGACGGCGGGGGAGCGGACCCGGCTGGGTGAGGCCGATACCGCCGGCGTGCTCCGCGTCCGCGCCCGCGCGGTCGGTCGCGCCATGGACCGCATGGAGGTGGCCCTCGTGGGGCGCGACGGGGCGGCGTGGAGCACGGTGCTCGAGCTGACGGAGGCATGGCAGAACTTCGTGATTCCCCTGTCCGATCTGCGCCCCGCGCCGCTCGCCCTGCTGCCGCGGCCGTATCCCCAGTTCCTGCCGTACCTGTTCGAGAGGCCCGCTCCACGCCCGGCGCCACGGCTCCCGGACCTGGACGGTCTCCAGTTCTCCGTGAGCGCGGACCTGTTCGACGAGGCCGCGGCGACGGGGGCGCACGGCTTCGCGATCGAGCGCGTCGTGCTCAGCGCTCGGTGAGCATGGTGGGCGCCCCGACGCCGGCTCGCCGCGCGGTTGGCGAGTGAACTCGCCGCTCGGCTGCCTCTGCTGGAAGCGGATAAGCGCGTCCGGTTCACCGGTTGACGCCGCGCCGCGAGTTCACTCGCGCACACCTCGGCGAGCTCGATCGAGCAAGACATTACTTCCCGAGATCGCAGGGTTCCATGAGACGTCGTGAGTTCGTGAAGCAGACCGTCGCGGCGGGCGCTGTACTCGCCGTCTCTCAGGGGTGCGCCGCGCAGGAGCCGGCGAGTAGGCCCCTCGTTTCGCACACCGACTTCAATCCCGGGTGGCGGTTCTTGTTGGGTGACGCGGAGAACGCCTGGCGCGACGCGTTTGACGATGGGGCATGGAGCGCGGCGACCCTGCCGCACACGGCGCGCGTCGAAGCCCTCGTGACGGGCGAGCCCGGGAGCGACACGTACCAGTGGCAGGGCCTCTGCTGGTACCGCAAGCGTTTTTCCGTGAGCCGCGAGACCGCCGATCGAACGATCTTCCTCATGTTCGACGGCGCGATGAACGTGGCCGACGTGTGGCTCAACGAAGAGCACCTCGGCCGGCACCTGGGGGGCTGGCTCCCGTTCGGGTTCGACATCTCGACGCGGGTCGCGGTTGACGGGGAGAACCTGCTGGCGGTACGGCTGGACAACCGGGACAACCCGGTGACAGGCCCGAAGCCCCTGGCCCAGCTCGACTTCAACCCCTACCACGGCATTTACCGCAGCGTGCACCTGATCACCAAGGACACGCTCCACATCACCGATCCCATCCTCGCGGACCTGCCGGCGAGCGGCGGCATCTTCGTCACGTATCCGGAGGTCTCTCCCGATGCTGCCACCGTCCGGATGCAGGTCCACGTGCGGAACGACGGCGCCGCGCCCCGCGACTTCCGCGTGCGCGCGACGCTGGTCGACGCCGAGGGGCGCGCCACGACCGGCGCGGCGTCGGAGCCGATGAGCCTGGCGGCGGGCGAGGACCACGAGGTCGTCCAGGATCTGCGCGTGTCCGCGCCGGCGCTGTGGAGTCCGCGGGTGCCCCATCGGTACACGCTGCTCACCGAGGTCCTCGAGAACGGCGTGGTGGTGGACGAGGAGACGACCCGCATCGGCATCCGGCGCATCGACATCTCGGCCGACGGGTTCCGGATCAACGGCGAGCGGATGTTCCTGCGGGGCACCAACCGACACCAGGAGTATCCGTACATCGGGTACGCGCTGTCCGACGCCGCCCAGTACCGCGATGCGAAGAAGATCAAGGACGCCGGATTCGACTACATCCGCCTGTCGCACTACCCGCACGCGCCCGCGTTCATGGACGCCTGCGACGAGCTGGGCCTCGTGGTCATGGACTGTATCCCCGGCTGGCAGTTCTTCAACCGGGACAACCCCGGGTTCACCGCGATCCAGTACGAGAACTGCCGGCGCATGCTCCGGCGGGACCGCAACCACCCGTGCGTCATCCTGTGGGAGGTCTCGCTCAACGAGACCGACATGCCGGCCGAGTTCATCCGCACGACCCACGCGATTGCGCACGAGGAATACCCCGGCGACCAGTGCTTCACGTGCGGCTGGACCGAGGGCTACGACGTGTTCATCCAGGCGCGCCAACACGGCGGATGCCGCGAGGCCACGGGCCGCGCCTGCGTGGTGAGCGAGTACGGTGACTGGGAGTACTACGCCCAGAACGCGGGGCTCGAGCAGGAGGCCTGGGCGAACCTCACGCCCGACGAGGCCAACAGCCGACAGCTGCGCTGGCACGGCGAGGCCCGGCTGCTCCAGCAGGCCACCAACTGCCAGGAAGCCCACAACGACAACCGGAAGACCATCGCCTTCGCCGACGGCCTGTGGGTGATGTTCGACTACAACCGGGGGTACGCACCGGACATCGAATCGTCTGGGTGCATGGACCTCTTCCGGCTGCCCAAGTTCGCCGAGGCGTTCTTCCGGAGCCAGCGGCCTCCGAGTAGCGGGCCGGTGTCGTTCATCGCGAGCTACTGGACGCCGGCGTCGAGCCTCGCGGTGCGGGTGTTCAGTAACTGTGAGGAAGTCTCGCTGAGCCTGAACGGCGCGCTGGTGGAGCGCCGCCGCCCCGACGCCGATCGGATCTCGAGCCACCTCGCGCATCCGCCGTTCACGTTCCGCCTTGGCGCGTTCCGGCCGGGTTTGCTCGAGGCGGTGGGGTACGTCGGTGGGCAGGAGGCGGCGCGGCACGCGGTGCGGACCCCTGGAAATGTCGAGTTTCTGAAGCTGCGGCTCGACGAGGGTGAGCAGCCGTTCGGGGAGCAGGGCAAGGACGTCGGCTTCCTGTGGGCCGCCTTGGAGGACGGGGACGGCACCGTGGTCCACGACGCGTGGGAGAACGTGTCGTTCGGCGCGACCGGCGACGTGCAGTTGGTTGGCGCGAACCCGTTCTCGTCGGAGGCCGGCGTCGCGAGCATCCTGGTGCAGACGGAGATCCGGCGACCGAGGGGTGTGATCTACGCCCTGTGCGCGATGCGCGACGGCGGGCAGGTCCGGGTGATGAGCGATGGCATCTCGGTCGGTGGCGCCATCGAACCCTGGGAAGTGCGCCTGACGAAGGACGGCAGCGTGCCCGGTGCCGACGCAGCGCGCTACGACGGCCCGGTCACGGCTTCGGGGCGGGTGCGTGCGGCGCTGTTCGTGGCCGGCCACCCGGTCGCCGAGGCCGACACGGACGCGCCGAAGTTCAGGATCGCGGGGAGCAAGGCTCCGGTTTGAGTAGCCGCCGAGTGGGGCGGGCTTAGGACGCTGCGCCCGGGGCACACGGCCGCGGCGCTGGTCACCCACGTGGAACGTTGACGAGGCTTGCGGACCGAGTGCCCCGTGCGCTACGCGTCCGGCCGCCCGCCCCACTCGGCGGCCAGAGCACTCGGAACCGTCATACGTCGTCGAGCAGGAGCATCGTCATGCGGGATGCGCTGGGAATCGTTGCGATCGTTGCCGTGGTGCTCTCGGGGGCGTTGCTCGCCGCCGCCGTACTGGCGGCGCGGCGGAAACAGCTGTTCGGCAGCACCGTTGGTGCGACCGCAGCACTGCTCTTCCTGGCGCTCGCGGCGCTGCTCGCCACAATTTCCGTGGCCACCCAGGGCTACCGCGCGCTCACACGGGAAGAGCTTGCCGCCACGGTCGTCGTGCGCCCCACGGCACCGCATCAGTTCGTGGCGCTGGTCATCTTCCCCGAGGGGCGGGACACGATGTTCGTGCTGAGCGGCGACCAGGTCTACGTGGACGCGCACATCCTCAAGTGGAAGCCCATTGCCAACATCCTCGGACTCCACACCGCGTATGAGCTGGACCGGATCGGCGGCCGCTATATCGACCTGGAACACGAGCAGGACTCGGCGCGCACGATCTTCTCCCTGTCCAGACGGAAGCGCGTGGACATGTTCACGCTGCGGCGCCGCTGGGCGGCGTTTGCGCCCCTGTTGGACACCGAGTATGGCTCGGGGACGTTCGTGATGGCCGACCGGACGGACAGCCTGGAAGTGCTGGTCTCGACCACGGGCCTGTTGATCCGGCGCGTCGGGAGGTGAGGGCCCATTCCAGCTCGGGTCCAATCCCCGACCGCGAGACTTGTGCAGAGCCTTCCTAGCCGATCAGCAGTGCGGCCGCCACGCCCGAGAGAATGAGGGCAAGCAAGGCGGGCAGCATGCGCCGTCGCATGGCGAGCCCTCCGAGGAACACGGCCATGCCACCCTTCACCAGAGTGTTGGACACGACCGCGATGAGGACCGTCCGCGCCGCCGGACCGAGGTCCGTCGGCGTCGTGTTCGCCAGGTTCGCCATCGAAAGGGAGATCGCGTCGACGTCGGTCAGTCCCGCGAGCGCGCCGGCAACGTAGAGCCCGGCGTCTCCGAAGTAGACCTGCGCGGCCTTCGCCACGAAGGTCACGCCCCCAAACAGCAGGCCGAACTTGATGGCCTGGCCCAGGTCGAACGGGTTCTGGCCCGATTTGACCTCGTGCGTTTCGTGATCGCCCTGGCGGTGCCGCCACCACAGCCAGCCGCACAGGAGGAGACTCACCGCGGCGAGGAGGCCCATCCCCGCGCCGAGCTGCCTTCCGAGGGCGGGACTCACGATCGTGACCATCACGACCACGCGGATGAACATCACCGTCCACGCCAGGAGGATGCCGAGCGTGAGCGCCGCGGCCAGTGGGGGCTCCCGCTGACTGCGCTGGGAAAACCCCAGCGTCACGGCCGTGCTGGATACGAGCCCCCCCAGGATCCCCGTCAGTCCCAGGCCATGGCGCTGCCCGACCAGCTTGACCAGGATGTAGCTGGCGAAGTTCAGGCCGGAGATCAGGACCACCATCAGCCAGATCTTGAAGGGGTTGAGGACCTGCAGCGCCTCGGTTGGGCCGTAGGCACGGTTGGGGAGGAGGGGCAGGATGATGGCGGTGATGACGGCGAACTTGACGGCCGCCTCCACGTCCTCTTCCGAGATCCCCTCCTGCACCCGCGTGGACCACGCCTTGAGAGACAGGAGCAGCAGCCCCGCGACGCCGAGAGCGGCCGCCAGGCCGAGCTGTCCCCAGCCGCACAGCGCGCCGACGAGGAACGTGAACAGGGCGGAGACCTCGGTCGTGACCCCCAGGTCGCCCTTGTGTGCCGAGACGACATACGAAACGGTCACCAACGCCGTGACTGCCAGCAGCACCGCGACGACGAGCCAGGCAACGCCGTAGCGCGTCTGGAGGTAGGAGGCGAGGGTACCGAGCAGGGCGATGAAGGCGAAGGTCCGGGCACCGGCGAACGTGGGGGCAGCCTTCTGACTCCGCTCCCGCTCGAGGCCGATGACCAGTCCCAAGCCCGCGGCCGCCCCGAATCGCGCGGCGAGCTCGAACGCGCTCAGTTGGTCAGGATCCATGGTGGTAAGATTATCGCCTGTGCGAGAACGCCCGCCAGGGCTCACCGAGGGACCCTGTCATGACCATGACCATGATCCGCCTGTTGCTTGCTTCGCTCCTCGCTGGTGTCATCCCGGCTGCCGCCCTTGCCCAGACCGCCCCGCGCGAGCGCCTGTTGATGGACTATGGGTGGACGTTCACCACCGGTGACCACGCCGGCGCCGAGGCGCCCGCGTTCGAGGATGCCGGCTGGCGCAACGTGGACCTGCCGCACGACTGGAGCATCGAGGGTCCGTACGATTCCGCGGCCGCCACCACCGGGCGCGGCGGCTCCCTGCCGACGGGTCTCGGCTGGTATCGTCGCAGCTTCACCGTTCCCCGCGCCTGGCGGGGGCGCCGCGTCACCATCGAGTTCGACGGCGTCTATCAGAACAGCGACGTCTGGATCAACGGCCATCACCTGGGAAACCGGCCCAACGGCTACACCAGCTTCCACTATGACCTGACGCCGCACCTCCACCCGGGGGAGAACGTCGTGGCCGTCCGGGTGGACAACTCCCGCCAACCCAACTCCCGCTGGTACTCGGGGAGCGGCATCTACCG
>DAINBS010000125.1:6955-8580 GCA_036732805.1 Gemmatimonadales bacterium
CTACGACGCCGACCGCGGATTTCTGCTCAACGGCACGCGCGTGAAGATGCTGGGCGTGAACCTGCACCACGACGGCGGCCCCGTTGGCGCCGCCGTGCCCGAGGCGGTGTGGCAGCGCCGCCTCCATCTGCTCAAGCGGATGGGCGTCAACGCCATCCGCACCGCCCACAACCCACCCGCGGCCGAGTTCCTGGACCTGTGCGACCGGCTGGGCTTCCTCGTGATGGACGAGGCGTTCGACGAGTGGACCCACGGCAAGGTGGAGTGGGGCTACCACCGGTACTTCGCCGAGTGGGCCGAGCGGGACCTCGTGGACTTCATGCGGCGGGACCGCAATCACCCGTCGGTGGTGCTCTGGAGCCTTGGGAACGAGATCGGCGAGCAGCACGCCGCGGGCGGCGACACCGTGCTTCGCATGCTGCGGGACATTGCCCATCGCGAAGACACCACGCGCCCCGTCACCACCGGGAACGACCACATCTACGCGGACGACGGCGCCACGACCCTCGCGTTCCTGGAGCTGCTGGACGTGGTGGGCTACAACTACGTGGACCGGTGGCACGAGCGTCGCGAGCTGTACGCGACCCAGGACCGGCACGCGCACCCGGACTGGAGGGTGATCGGCACGGAAAGCGGCGCGGTGTGGGGCACGCGGGGTGAGTACTCCCTCGGCAGCGACCCGTCGCAGCCTCGTCCCATGTACACGGCGGGGATGATCAACGCGGAGCAGCTGTGGCGGTTCGTGGCGCTCAACGACTGGTTCGCGGGCGACTTCATGTGGACGGGCATCGACTACCTGGGGGAGGCGTTCTGGCCGCGCGTGGCCTCTACGTCAGGTGCGCTCGACCTCGTGGGCTTCCCCGACGACGGCTACTTCTTCTACCAGAGCCGCTGGACCGACGCGCCTATGATCCACCTGTTCCCGCACTGGAACTGGCTGGGCCGCGAAGGCCAGTTCATCCCGGTGCTCGCGTACACCAACTGTGACGCCGTCGAGCTGTACCTCAACGACCGGTTCATCGGCGAGAAGCGGCTCGAGTTCCCGCGCCAGGGAACGGCAGGCGGGTGGAACAGCTACGCGCGGCCGCAGGTGTTTCCCACCACGGCGGACCTGCACCTGGCGTGGGACGTCCCCTACGAGCCGGGGGTACTGCGTGCCGTGGGCAAGCGCGCGGGGAAGGTGGTGGCCACCGCGGAGGTGCGCACGGCGGGAGCGCCGGCGGCGCTTCGCCTGCGGGTGGACCGCGCCGAGATCCGCTCGGCGATCCGGGACGTCGCCCACGTCGAGGTGGAGGTGGTGGACGCGAACGGCGTGGTCGTACCCATGTCGGACGACCTCGTGCGGTTCACGGTCGAGGGCCCGGCACGGCTGCTCGCGGTGGGGAACGGCAACCCCGCGGACCACAGCCCGTACCATGCCGGCGAGCGGCGCGCGTTCGATCACGGCGATGCATATGCCCTTAAATTCTTCAACCGGCTCATCGACCCCGAGCACATAGGCATCCAATGGTTCGCCATCAGGAGCCAGGGTACCAGGGACAAAACCATAGTTTACTTCATAGACAAACCCATGGTCAGGATGAAGAGAACCCAGGGCTCGATCGATACACACAATCACAGGCTTT
>DAINBS010000126.1:0-8568 GCA_036732805.1 Gemmatimonadales bacterium
CGGTGTACCTGGTGCTGGCGGGCCTCGCGGCCGCCGAGAACGTGTTCCCGCCCGTGCCCGCGGACAGCGCCGTGGCCCTCGGCGCCGTGATGTCGGCGGGCGGCCACGTCACCGCGCTGGGCGTGTTCCTGGTCACGTGGAGCGCGAATTTCGTATCGGCGGCCATCGTGTACGCCGCGGCGCGGACCGTCGGGCGGGCCTTCTTCCGGGGGCCGCTGGGGCGCCGCCTCGTCCGCCGGGAGGCGCTGGCGCGCATCGAGCGGCTGTACGACCGTCACGGCACGTGGGCCATCTTCGTGAGCCGGTTCATTCCCGGCGTGCGCGCCGTGGTGCCGGCCTTTGCCGGGGTCGCCAACCTCGGCGCGGCGCGGACGCTGCTCCCGGTGCTCGTCGCCTCGGGGCTGTGGTACGGCACACTCACGTTCGTGGCCGCGACGTTCATCCGGAACGTGGACGCCGTCGCCGCGTGGCTCACGCGGTTCCAGTGGGTGGCCCTCGGCGCCGGACTGGTCGCCGTGGTCGCCGGCCTCGGGATCGCGGTCCTGCGGCGCCGGGTGCGCAGGCGGCCGGAATGACGGACGACGCCCGCGATCGCGCGTTCTGGATCGAGGGCTTCGCGGACCATCTTGCCCTGGAGGTGGGCAGCTCGGAGCTCACGGTCGAAGCCTATCTGCGCGACGTCCGCCGGTTCGCGGACTACGCGGCGGGCACGGGCGCGAGCGGCCCCGGGTCGGTGTCGCCGGCGCTCGTCCGCGCGTTCGTGTACCACCTGAAGGATCTGGGGCTCGCCACCGCGAGTATCCGCCGACAGATCTCCGCGCTCCGCACCTACTACCGGTTCCTCACTGGTGAGGGGCACGCGGCCGCCGATCCGACGGAGCGGCTGGAGACGCCGCGCGGATGGCACACGCTGCCCGACGTCCTGTCGCTGCGCGAGGTCGAGGAACTGCTCGGCGCGCCGCACCCGGACGAGGCGCTGGCGTGGCGGGACCGGGCCCTGCTGGAGCTGGGCTACGGCACGGGCGCGCGCGTGTCGGAGCTGGTGCACCTGGGCATCCAGGACGTGGCGTTCGAGGAGGGTCTCGTGCGCCTGTTCGGCAAGGGCGGCAAGGAGCGGCTCGTGCCGGTCGGGCGCCGGGCGCTGGGTGCCGTGGCGCTCTACCTGCGCGAAATCCGGCCCCGGCTGGACCACGGCAACGGGGCGGGGAAGCTGCTGCTCAACGCGCGCGGGCGGCCGCTCAGCCGCGTCGGCGCGTGGGGCATCATCAAGCGGGCGGCCGAACGCGCGGGCCTCACCAAGCGGGTGACCCCGCACACGCTGCGGCACACGTTCGCCACGCACCTGCTCGAGGGCGGCGCCGACCTGCGCGCCGTGCAGGAGATGCTCGGTCACGCCGACCTCTCCACCACCCAGATCTACACGCACGTGGACCGCGAGTATCTCCGGTCCGTGCACCAGAAGTACCACCCCCGCTCCTGATCGGGCGGCGCTATCTTCCCCGCGATGATCTTCGTCCTCGACAACTACGATTCCTTCACCTACAACCTGGTCCAGTACCTCGGCGAGCTCGGCGAGGACCCGGTGGTGCGGCGCAACGACGCCCTGGGCGTGGACGATGTGCTCGCGCTCGGGCCGGACGGGATCGTCGTCTCGCCGGGCCCGGGCCGGCCGGCGGAGGCCGGCATCAGCGTTCCGCTGATCCGCCGGTGCACCGGGACGGTCCCGGTGCTGGGGGTCTGTCTCGGGCATCAGGCCATCGGCGAGGCGTTCGGCGGCCGCATCGTGCGCGCCGACCGGCTGATGCACGGGAAGACCTCCCCCGTGGCGCACGAGGGCGCCAACGTGTTCCGCGGACTTCCCAATCCCTTCGACGCGATGCGGTACCACTCGCTCGTGGTGGAGCCGGAGTCCCTCCCGGCGGGCCTCACGGTGACCGCGTGGTCGGCGGACCGCCCGCGCGGCACCGAGATCATGGGCCTCTCCCATCGGGACGCCCCGACGTGGGGCGTGCAGTTCCATCCCGAGTCCGTGGGCACCGACGTCGGGCGGGACCTCATGCGGAACTTCCTCGCGCTCGTCCGCGCGCGCTGAGCGGGGCGTTGCCCCGGCAGAACAGCGGTATCGGGTTTCCGCACAATGACTTACGACCATGGCCCGGATTTTGACACCGGGCCCATCCGTTGTTAGCTTCTGCCGTGCCCCTCGTCTGCGTGATTCCCGCCCGCATCGGATCCACCCGGCTCCCCGGCAAACCCCTGCGCCTCCTCGGCGGCGAGCCGCTCATTCGCCGCGTCGTGCGCCGCGCGTTTTCGCTCGGGTTGGACGCGCCCGTGGTGGTGGCGACGGACGATCCCGCCGTGCTCGCGGCCGTGGCGGACACGGGGGCCATCGGGGTGCTGACCGCGCCCGACCTGCGTTCGGGAACGGAGCGCGTCGCCGCGGCCATGGCCCACCCCGCGTTCCCGCCCGCCGACCTCGTGCTCAACCTCCAGGGAGACGAGCCGTTCCTCCCGGCGGACGCCGCCACCGGCGCCGTCCGGCGCGTGCGGGATGGCGACGACGTCGGGACGGCAGCCCAGCCGCTCACGCCCGACGGGTGGCGGAGCCCGCATCGGGTCAAGGTGGAAGTCGACGGCCGCGGGCACGCCGAGCGGTTCTTTCGCACACCCATGCCGCCCGCCTGCGCCCATCGGGCGCCTACGTTCCAGCATGTCGGCGTGTACGCCTACCGGCCCGCCGCGCTGCGGCGGTGGCTGGCGCTGCCGCCCGTGGAGGCGGAGCGCGTCGAGGCCCTCGAACAGCTGCGGCCGCTCGCGCACGGGATGCGCATTGGCGTGGCCGTGCTGGACACCGCCGTCCCGCACGGGATTGACACGGAGGACGATCTGCGACTCGCGGAGGCCATGCTGTGAGCACCAAGTACATCTTCGTGACCGGTGGAGTGGTGTCGTCGCTCGGCAAGGGGATCGTCGCGGCGTCCCTGGGCCGGCTGCTCGTGGAGCGGGGCCTCCGGGTCACCATCCAGAAGTTCGACCCGTACATCAACGTCGACCCCGGCACGATGTCGCCGTTCCAGCACGGCGAGGTCTACGTCACCGACGACGGCGCCGAGACCGATCTGGATCTCGGGCACTACGAGCGGTTCGTGGACCGGTCGCTGTCGCAGGTCAACAACGTCACCACCGGCCGCATCTACCTGTCTGTCATCACGAAGGAGCGGCGCGGGGAGTACCTCGGCAGCACGGTCCAGGTGATTCCCCACATCACCGACGAGATCAAGTCGGCCATCCGGCGCCTGGCCCCCGAGCAGGACGTGGTCATCACCGAGATCGGCGGCACGGTGGGCGACATCGAATCGCAGCCGTTCCTGGAGGCCATCCGCCAGTTCCGGCAGGACGTGGGACGCGACAACGCGCTGTTCCTCCACCTCACGCTCGTGCCCTTCATCGGCGCGAGCGGCGAGCTCAAGACCAAGCCCACCCAGCACTCGGTACGGGAGCTGATGGAGCTCGGGATCCAGCCCGACATCCTGATCTGCCGGTCCGACCGGCCGCTCGACGAGGCCATCAAGCGCAAGATCGCCCTGTTCTGCAACGTGGACTTTGGCTGCGTCGTTGAGAGCCGCACGGTGGCCTCCACCTATCAGATCCCCCTGCTGCTGCACGAGCAGGGGCTGGATCGGGAAGTGTGCCGGCGGCTGGGGCTCGAGACCAAGGAGCCCGACCTGCGCCCGTGGGGCGGCATGGTCGAGCGCATCCTGCATCCGGAGGAGCGGGTGCGGATCGGGATCGTGGGCAAGTACACCGAGCTGGCCGACTCGTATACCTCGATCCGCGAGGCGCTGATCCACGGCGGCATCGCCAACGAGGTGGGCGTGGATATCCACTGGATCTCGAGCGACCTCTGCGCCGACCAGCAGTCGGCCGGCGCCGCGCTGGCGGGGCACGACGCCCTCCTCGTGCCGGGCGGTTTCGGGGTTCGCGGGGTCGAGGGGATGGTGGAGGCCATCCGCTGGGCCCGCGAGCACGAGCTGCCGTTCTTCGGGATCTGTCTCGGGATGCAGACCGCCATCATCGAGTTCGCGCGCAATGTGTGCCGGCTGCCCGAGACCAACTCGAGCGAGTTCGAGCCCGAGTGTGAGAACCCCGTGGTGGCGCTGATGGAATCGCAGCGGGAGGTGCAGGACCTCGGCGGGACGATGCGGCTCGGGGCGTACCCGTGCCGGCTCGCCGCCGGATCGCACGTCCACGAGATCTACGGGGCGGATGAGGTCGGCGAGCGCCACCGGCACCGCTACGAGGTCAACAACCGGTACCGGACCACCCTCCAGGAGTTCGGCATGCGCTGCGTCGGGCTGTCGCCCGACGGGTCCCTGGTGGAGATGATCGAGCTGCCGGACCATCCGTGGTTCGTGGGATGCCAGTTCCACCCCGAGCTGCGCTCGCGCCCCATGCGGCCGCACCCGCTGTTCGCGAGCTTCGTGGCGGCGGCGCGCGCCCACAAGCACCAGCGGATCCGGTCCGGTCTGCTCGCCGAGGCCAAGGCCTGAGCATGTGGGAGCCCGGCCCGGTGGTGGTCGCGGGACCCTGTGTCCTCGAGGACGACGCGCTCAACCTGCGCATCGCCGAAACGCTCGCGCGGATTGGCGTGGATGCCGGCGTACGGGTCGTGTTCAAGGGCAGCTTCGACAAGGCCAACCGCGCGCGGCCCGGAGCGCCCCGCGGACCGGGCCTCGACGAGGGGCTGGCGCGTCTCGCCCGGGTGCGGTCGGCCACCGGCCTCCCGGTGCTGACCGACGTGCACGAGCCGGCGCAGGTGGCGGCCGCCGCCCAGGTAGCCGACGCGCTCCAGATCCCCGCCTTCCTGTGCCGCCAGACGGACCTCGTCGAGGCGGCGAGCCGCACGGGCCGCGCGGTCAACATCAAGAAGGGGCAGTGGATGAGCCCCGAGGAAATGGCGGGTCCCGTGGCCAAGGCGCGCGGGGCCGGCGCGACGGCGATTGCCGTCACGGAGCGGGGCACGGCGTTCGGCTACGGCGATCTGGTCGTGGACATGCGCGCGTTTCCGCGCATGCGCGCGGTTACCGGCGTCCCTGTGCTGTTCGACTGCACCCACAGCGTCCAGCAGCCGGGGCGCGGTCCGGGCGGTGCCTCGGGCGGCGACCGGTCGGTGGTTCCGGCACTGCTCCGCGCCGCGATGGCGGCAGGCGCCGAGGGCCTGTACCTCGAGACCCATCCCGAGCCGGCGCGCTCCCCGAGCGATGCCGCGACCGTGTGGCCGCTCGCGGACCTGGCGGCGCTGGTGGACGCGGCCCTGGAGATCTGGCACGCACGGCGGGGGGCGGCGTCCCGTGCTTGACCTGACCGTGGCGCGGCGCGTCCGGCTGGTGGGCCTCGACGTGGACGGCGTGCTCACGGACAACGGGGTGTACGTCGGGATGGTGCAGGGCAGCCCCGCCGAGCTGAAGCGGTTCGACATCCAGGACGGGATCGGGATCGTCCTGCTGCGGCTGGCGGGCCTCAAGGTGGTGCTGGTGAGCGGGCGGCGGTCGGAGGCCACCGACCTCCGGGCGGAGGAGCTGGGGGTGGACGCCTGCGTGCAGGACCACCACGCGCGCAAGGTCCCGGCCTTCCAGCGCCTGCTCGATCAGTTCGGCGTGCGGTGGGAGGACGCGGCGTTCGTGGGGGACGACCTCCCGGACGTGCCGGTCCTCGGGCGGGTGGGGCTCCCGGTCGCGGTCGCCAACGCCACCACGGACGCCCGGGCGTACGCTCGGCATGTGACGCGCGCCACAGGCGGGCACGGCGCGGTACGCGAGTTTGCGGAGGACCTGCTGCGGGCGCGAGGCGTCTGGGACCGCACGGTGCAGGCCTACCTCGAGACACGGGAGCCGGTGCGCACATGAGAAGCTGGGGCCCGGGCCTCGCGGTCGCCCTGTGGGCTGCCACGGCGTGCTCCAGCATGGACACGCCGCCCACCACCCTCACGTCCGCCGATTCGGCCGACCAGGTGGGCTACGGCGTCACCCACATCCTCACCGCCAACGGCGTGCGCCGCATGCGCCTGGTGGCCGATTCGGCCTACGCCTATCTCGGCCCGCAGCGCCACGAGCTGTTCGGCATCACGGTCACGTTCTACTCGCCCGACGGCGTCGAGACCTCCACGCTCACGGCGCGCGAGGGGACCTACGACTGGCGCACGGGCAACATGGAGGCCCGGGGCGACGTCGTCACCGTGAGCCCCGAGGGCAACCGCCTGGACACCTCGGTGCTGCGGTACGAGCGGGATCGCGACCTGATCGTCGGCCCCGCGGCGTTCCGCTGGCGCACGCCCGACCAGGACGTGGAGGGCGACGCGTTCACGTCCGATCCCGAGCTGCGCAACGTGCAGACGACCCGGGCGCGCGGCGCGCTCGGACGCGTGCCGATCGACCAATGACCCCCCGCCGTGGGTGCGTGCTGGCCTGTATGACCGCCGCCGTCGCGGCGGCGGCGCCGGCACCCGCCCATGCGCAGGCGTCACGCACGTGCTTCGTGGTGGTGGACCGCACCGGCGGCTCGCAGCGGCAGGTGGATCAGGGCGGCGGGTACGTCCACTGGTACTCGGGCGGGGGCGTGTGGGCGCACTGCCGCGGTGAACCCACGCGATGGTATTCCGACTCCGTCGCATGGTACCAGAACCTCGACCGGTTCGACATGATCGGCAACGTGGATTTCGAAGACGCCACGGTGGAGCTGGAGGCCGAGCGCGCGTCGTACTTCCTGTCCCAGGAGCGGCTCGACGCGTCCGGCAACGCCGACTTGCGCAACGTGGTCACCGGCTCGCGGCTCCGCGGGCCGATCATCACGTACTACCGTCAGGTGGCGGGCGTCCGGGACACCGCGGTGCTCGCGGCGTCCCGACGGCCGCAGATCGAGTACCGGTCGGAGCGGGACTCCGCGGGCGCGGAGCCCTACCAGATCGTGGCCGACCGGGTCGAGTTCCGCGGCAACACCGCGGCGCGCGCCTGGGGCCGCGTCACGATCGACCGGTCGGACTTCCACGCGAAGGGCGACTCCGCCCGGCTCGACACCGGGGTCGGATCGGGCCTGCTCACCGGATCGGCCCAGGTGGCCGGCGGGGACCGGGAGGGGTACACGCTCGACGGCCGGGACGTCCGCTTCCGCCTCGATGGACGGGACGTGACCTGGGTGCAGGCCGAGGGTGAGGCCAGCGCCCGGAGCGCCGAGTGGCACGTGGAGGCCGACACGGTCGCGTTCGATCTCGAGAACGATCGCGTGCAGGCGGGCCAGGCGTGGGGCGATTCGACCCGGGCCCGGGCGGTGTCGGCCGCCAACACCATCGTGGCCGACTCGCTCGCGATCGACGCCCCGGATCAGGTGCTGCGGGAAGTGCGGGGCATCGGCACCGCACGGGCCTCGTCGCAGCGCGACTCGCTCGACACCGACCCCGACTGGGTCGCGGGCGATTCCGTCACCGCATCGTTCGCGCCCGACAGCGCCGGGCGGAGCACGCTGGCGGCCATCATCGCGATCGGCACGGCCCGGGCCCGCTACCGGGTGTACCCGGAGGGCGCGGAGGAGCCGGACCTGAGCTACTCGCGCGGCAACCGCATCGTGGCGCGATTCGCCAACGATCAGCTCCTGCGGGTGGATATCACGGGCGCCACCGACGGCGTGTATCTCGAGGCCGAGCGGCGGAGACGGCCATGACCCACATGCCCGGCAGCATTGCCCAGGAGCGGAACCCGTCCCTGCCTCTGGCGCTCGCCGCCGTGCTCCAGGTGGCGGACGCCGACGGCCGCATGGTGTTCGCAGAGCTCGCGGTGGCCTATCGGGAGCGGTACCTGCACGTCGGACGCCGGGCCGAGGGTGCGGGGCAGGGCGGGGCCCTGTCGGTGGACGAGGTGCGGCGCTTCCTCGCCGGCTCCGTGCTGCCGCGCCTCGTCACCGACGAGGTCCTCGAGCCGCTGCCCGAGACGCTGGCCGACGGCTCGGTGTTGCGCGTCCGCCCCGAGCGCTGGGCCGCCATGGCGCCCGAGCGGGAGGAGCTGCAGCTGGCCCTGATGGCCCTCGCGGCGGAGCGGATCGCGGACGCCGAAACGGCGGGCGAGGCGCCCGCGCCGTCGGGCAGCGTGCTCACCGGCCGCGGGCTGACCAAGATCTACCGCCGGCGCCGGGTGGTGGACGACGTCCACGTGGCGCTCCAGCAGGGGGAGATCGTCGGCCTGCTCGGTCCCAACGGTGCGGGCAAGACCACCACCTTCTACATGATCGTGGGACTCCTGCGGCCGGACGCCGGCCGCATCTTCGTGGACGACGACGACATCTCCGGGCTGCCCATGTATCAGCGGGCGCGGCAGGGCATCGGCTATCTGGCGCAGGAGCCCTCCGTGTTCCGGAAGCTCACCGTCGAGGAGAACGTCCTCGCCATTCTCGAAACGCTGGACCTGCCGCGGGCCGAGCGGGAGGCGCGCCTCGAGTCCCTGCTCGACGAGTTGTCGATCAAGCACCTGCGGCGGGAGCGGGCGTACAAGCTGTCGGGCGGGGAGCGCCGGCGGCTCGAGA
>DAINBS010000127.1:0-8546 GCA_036732805.1 Gemmatimonadales bacterium
CCCGCCGCCGCGCGCGGCATGGCGCTGGCCTTCGACCTCGCCGGCAGTCGGGATTCCGCGACCCGCTGGCTCGCCGTGGCCGACACCGGACTCGTCTGGAACGTCAACGTAAGTCAGTTCCAGCCCACCGAGCACGCGGCCTCACTCAACGGCTACGTCCGGAACGCGGTGCCGCGCGCGCTCCCCGCGCTGGAGCTGGTGTTCGAGTTCCTCGCGGCCGACGGCGCGGTGGTCGCCACCACACCCGTGTCCATCCCGGCCCTCGAACCCAACGGACGGGCGCCCCTCTCCGTGCGGGCGGAGCAGGGCGGGGTGGTATCGTGGCGGTATCGTCGGCCGTAGCGGGGCGGCCGCACCGGGCATAGCTTGGAAGCTTACAGGCGGAGGGAGGGGCACACCCTCCCTCCTTTTGTTGAGGCGGTCAGGCGGACAGGCGGACAGATGGTACGCGTCAAGGCGGTGGCCCCCGGCGGACTCGGGGCGGAACTGGGGATCGCCCCCGGGACCGAACTGCTCGCGATCAACGGGCGCTCCCTGGACGACTTCCTCGACTGGGAGTTCCTCTCGGCGGACGACGCGTTCGTCTTGCTCGCCAAGCACCCCGGCGGCGAGACCGTGGAGTACGACATCGAGCGGCCCGACGATCTGCCGTTCGGACTCGAGCTCGACCCACCCCACATCCGCCGGTGCGCCAACCGCTGCGACTTCTGCTTCGTGGACGGGCTGCCCGAAGGGCTGCGCGAGAACCTCTACATCCGCGACGACGACTACCGGCTGTCGTTCCGGTACGGCAACTTCGCGACCCTCACGAACCTCAAGCCCCGCGACATCGCGCGCATCCTGGAGTACCGGCTCTCGCCACTCTACGTCTCCGTCCACGTGACGGACGCCGTGCTCCGCCGGCGGTACCTGCGGAACCCGCGCGCCCCCGACGTGATGGAGCAGCTGCGCGCGTTCGCCGCCGGCGGCATCCGGTTCCACACGCAGATCGTGCTCCAGCCGGGCGTCAACGACGGCCCGGTGCTCGAGCGCAGCCTCACCGACCTGTGGAGCCTGGGCGACTGCGTGCTGTCGGTGTCGGTGGTCCCCGTGGGGCTCACGGACCACAGCAAGCTCCAGCTCGTGCGCGAACCGACCCGGGACGAGTGCCGGGCCGCCATCGCGATCGTCCACCGGTTCGCGGAGCGCGCCGACGTCGCGCGGGGGCACCGGTGGGTGCACGGGTCGGACGACCTGTACCTCGTGGCCGAGGAGGCGCTGCCGCCGGCGGCATGGTACGGCGACTTCGAGCAGGTGGAGAACGGCGTGGGCAGCGTCCGCTACCTCCAGAGGCGAATCGCCGCATCCGAAGTCACCCTCCCGCGACTCGACGGGCGGCGCATCGCGATCCTTACGGGCAGCGCCATGGGCCGTTTGATGGGACAGGTGACGGTTCCCCTCGTCGAGCGCACCGGCGCGACGTTCGAGGTGATCACTCTCGCCAACCCGCTGTTCGGGCCGTCGGTTACCACGGCGGCCCTCCTGCCGGGCCGGGCGTTCCAGGCGGCGCTTGCGGCCCGCCGCGACCTGGACCTCGCGCTGCTCCCGGCCGAGGCCGTGAACGACGACGGGCACTTCATGGACGACCTCACCGTCGAGGATCTGGTGCGGTCGGCCCCGTGCGAAATCCGGCTTTCGTACGACTTCGGCGACGCGCTCGTGTCGGAGGCGGCGCGATGAAGCGAAGCACCATCGCCATCGTCGGGCGGCCGAACGTCGGGAAGTCCACGCTGTTCAACCGGCTCGTGGGCGGCAAGCGCGCCATCACCCACGACCAACCAGGCGTCACGCGCGACCGGCACTTTGCCCGGGGCTCGTGGAACGGCCGCGAGTTCTGGCTCGTGGACACCGGCGGCTGGCTGCCCGACGACTCCCACGCGCTGAACGCCGCGGTCCGCCGGCAGGTGGCCCTGGCCGTCGACGAGGCCGACGCCATCCTCCTCATCGTGGACGGCCGCGAGGGCGTCCACGCCGCCGATCTGGAGGTGGCCACCATGCTGCGGTCCCACCTCGAGCGCGTCGTCGTCGTGGCCAACAAGATCGACGACCCCCTCGAGGCCCCCTACGCCCACCTCGCGTTCCACGAGCTGGGCCTGGGTGAGCCGGCCGCGGTGTCGGCGGCCACCGGGAAGGGCACGGGCGACCTGCTCGACCGGGTCATCGGGCTCCTGCCGCCTCCCGGCGAGGACGAATCCGATGAAGATGTGATCCAGGTTGCGGTGGTGGGACGCCCAAATGTGGGAAAATCAAGCTTGGCGAATAGGCTGCTCGGCCAGGAGCGGAGCGTCGTGGCCCCGGAGTCGGGGACGACCAGGGACGCGGTGGACACCCCCTTGCGGCATGAGGGAAAGACGCTCAACTTCATAGACACAGCAGGGTTACGAAGGCGAGCGAAAGTAGTAGATGAGGTCGAGTTCTACTCCACGCTGCGGACGGAGCGCGCGGTGGAGCGCGCCGATGTCTGCGTGCTCGTCGTGGACGCCGCGGACGGTCTGCACGTGCAGGACGTGCGCGTGGCCGCAGAGGTGTGGGAGCGCGGCAGCGCGCTGATCGTGGCGGTGAACAAGTGGGACTTGATCGAGGAGAAGGACACGAACACCGCCGAGCGCGGGCGGGAGACGGTGATCGAGCGCGCGCCGTTCCTTGCTGCGGTGCCGTTTGTGTACGTCTCCGCACTGACGGGCCAGCGGGTGCGGCGTATCCTCGATCTGATTCTCGAGGTGGCCGACCAGCGCGTTCGCCGGATCGGCACGGCTGAGGTGAACCGGGTGCTCGAGGCACTCGTGGGGCGCAACCAGCCGCCGCAGCGCGGCGGGCAGGAGGTACGCATGCTCTACGCATCGCAGATCGGCACGGCGCCACCGGTGTTCGCGGTGGTGTCGAACGCCCCCGAGGCGGTGCCCGAGGCCTATCAGCGGTTCCTGGTCAACGGGTTCCGCGACGCCTGGGGGTTCGCCGGCGTGCCGATCCGGCTGAAGCTGCGGCGAAAGCGTGGCCGCCGGTGAGCCTCCCGCTCGCCCTGGTCATCGCCTACGTCGTGGGGGCAATCCCCATGACGCTCATCGTCGCCCGCCTTGGCGCCGGCGTCGATCTGCGGACCGTGGGCAGCGGCAACCTCGGCGCAACCAACCTGTACCGCGCGCTCGGCTGGAAGTACGCCGTCCCCGCGGGCCTCTTCGACATCGCGAAGGGGGCACTCCCCACCGTGCTGCTGCCGCCGCGCGTCGGCACCGCGGCCTGGCTGCCGCTCGCCGTGGGGGCGGCCGCTATCGTGGGGCACGTCTACTCCATCTTCGTGCGGTTCCGCGGCGGCAAGGGGGTCGCCACCGCGGCCGGCGTCGTGCTCGCGCTGGCGCCCATCCCGCTGCTCATCAGCTTCGTGATCTGGGTCGTGGTGCTCAAGGCCACGGGTTACGTCTCGCTGGGCTCCATCCTTGGCGCGGTGGCGTTCCCGATCGGCACGGCCGCACTCGGCAACGCGAATCCCTGGGTGCTGCCCGTGGGCTGTGCGCTCGCGGCGTTCATCGTCTACACCCATCGGTCGAACATCCGGCGCCTGCTCGCGGGAACCGAGAGCCGGTTCGGCCACCAGCGGGAGTCGTGATCATGCGCGCGGCGGTCATCGGCGCGGGAAGCTGGGGCACCACCCTGGCCGACCTGCTCGCGCGCAACGGCCACACGGTGCGCCTCTGGGCGCGGGAGCACGAGGTCGTGGAGTCCGTGCAGCACCGTCACGAGAACACGATGTTCCTGCCCGACGCCCGCCTCGACCCGGGGCTCGTCGCCACGGACGCCGTGGCGGAGGCGGTGGCCGGCGCCGATCTCATCGTGTCCGCGCCGCCCTCCCACGCGGTCCGTCCCATCGCGCGCGAGATCGCCGCCGCCCTCGGTGACCGGCAGCCGCTCATCGTGAGCGTGTCCAAGGGGCTCGAGCCCCAGACCGATCATCTGCTGACCCACGTCCTGAGCGAGGAGCTGCCGGGACGCGAGGTCGTGGCGCTGTCGGGACCGAGCTTCGCGCGGGAGGTGTTCGAGCGGCAGCCGACGGCGCTGGTGGCGGCGGCCCTGCACGCCCCGGCGGCCGCGGCGGCGCAGCAGGCGTTCTCGAACTCGCAGTTCCGCGTGTACACGTCCAGCGACATCGTGGGTGTGCAGCTCGGCGGCGCGCTCAAGAACGTGATCGCGCTCGCGGCGGGCATCCTCGTGGGGCTCGGGGCCGGGTTCAACACGCAGGCCGCCCTGATCACCCGCGGACTCGCGGAAATCGCGCGCCTCGGGAGCGCGATGGGGGCGGATCCGCTCACGTTTGCCGGGCTCGCTGGCATGGGGGACCTCCTGCTCACCGCCACCGGTACGCTGAGCCGGAACCGCAGCCTCGGCATCGAGCTTGCGCAGGGACGTCGGCTGGGGGATATCCTCGCCGAGCGGCGGAGCGTGGCGGAGGGCGTCCCGACGGCCAGGACCGCCGTGGATCTCGGGGAGCGCCACGGGGTCGAACTCCCGATCGCCCGGGAAGTGACGCGGGTGCTGTTCGAGGACAAGCCCCCCCGACAGGCCATTCAGGATCTGATGGAGCGTACACTGAAAGCGGAGCAGTGGCGGTGACCGCATCACGCCCCGTGCAGGAGTTCTTCGCCATCGGCGACGTCTGCCAGATGACGGACCTCAAGCCGCACGTCCTGCGGTACTGGGAGAGCCAGTTCCGGTTCCTGAACCCGGCCAAGAACCGCTCGGGAAACCGGGTCTACCAGCGTCGCGAAATCGAGCTGATCATGCTCGTCAAGCATCTCCTCTATACGGAGAAGTACACGATCGAGGGAGCCCGGCAGCGGATCGACCAGTACCGGCGCACGGGACAGTTGAAGAGCGAGGCCCGCGCGGCGCTGACGCACGAGACGGTGGAGAACCTGCGTGCGGAGCTGCGGAGCGTACTGGACATCCTCGACCGCTCGAAGCCCCTTGCGCCTACTGATTAGCAACGACGACGGCATCCACTCCCCGGGCATCGGGGTGCTGGCCGACGTCTGCCGCACCATCGGCGACGTGTCCGTCGTGGCCCCCGACCGGGAGCAGAGCGGGGCAAGCCACTCGCTCACCCTCCAACGGCCGCTCCGCCCGATGCGCCGCCCCGACGGCTCCTACCAGGTGGACGGCACCCCCACCGACTGCGTGCTGCTCGCGCTCGGTGCGTTGCTCGATCACAAGCCCGACTTCGTGCTCTCCGGGATCAATCACGGCCCCAACATGGGCGAGGACGTGCTCTATTCGGGCACCGTGGCCGCCGCCATGGAGGGCCTGTCCATCGGCATCCCCGGCGTGGCGCTGTCGTTCGCCGGCGGCGAGATCGAGCTGCTGGGCACGCATCGGCCGTGGCTCGAGCGGCTGCTCCGGGACATCCTGCACGTGAAGGGGTTCCCCGAGGAGACGCTGCTCAACGTGAACCTCCCCCCCATTCCGGGCGACAGGATCCGCGGCATCCGCGTGACTACGCTGGGCAACCGCGTGTTCGCGGGCTCGATCCTGCGCACGAACGACCCGTGGGGCAGGGAGGTGTTCTGGATCGGCGGAGGGCAGATCTCCTGGACCGGACGCGACGACTCCGACTTCCGCGCCGTCCGGGACGGGTTCATCTCCGTGACGCCCCTCCACGTGGACCTCACCAACTACTCGCTCCTCGAGGCCGTGAGCGGATGGCAGCTCGGCGCGTAGGCGACAGCTTCGGCGGATATCGCGCGCGGCTCGTCGAGGAGCTGCGGACCCGGGGCATCCAGGACCTCGCCGTCCTGCGCGCCTTCGGAGAGGTCCCGCGGCACCTGTTCGTGCCGGACGTGCTCCGCCACCAGGCCTACGACGACACCTCGCTCCCCATCGGCCACGGCCAGACCATCTCCCAGCCATCCACACAGGCGACCTACCTCGAGGCCCTGGCCCTCACCGGCCGTGAGCGGGTGCTCGAGGTGGGCACCGGCTCAGGATACCAGACGGCCCTCCTCGCTATGCTGGTCGGCGAAGTCGTGACCGTCGAACGGATCGCCGCCCTGGCGCAGTCCGCCAAGCGGGCGCTCGAGGACGCGGGGGTGCGGAACGTCCTCGTCGTGACGGGCGACGGCACGCTTGGGTGGCGGCCCCGGGCCCCGTACGACGGGATCGTGGTGGCGGCCGCCGGGCCGCGTATTCCCCAGCCACTCGTGGAGCAGCTGGCGGACGGCGGGCGCCTGGTGGCGCCGGTGACGCGCGGCCGCGGCCAGAGACTGCACCGGGTCACCCGGCGCGGGGACACGTTCCAGTCGGAAGACCTCGGGCCGGTCCAGTTCGTGCCTCTGCTTGGCCGCCACGGATTCGAGGCCGGACGCGACCCGGACGACCAGGAGAAGCGCTGAGCATGGATGCGATAACCACCTGGTTCGGCCACGCCATCCAGTGGATCACGGAGACCATCTTCGCTCTGGGGTATCCGGGCATTGTGGCGCTGATGGCCCTCGAATCGTCGTTCTTCCCGTTCCCGTCGGAGGTGGTGCTCCCCCCGGCTGGCTACCTCGCCGCCCAGGGGCGCATGAACGGCTGGATCGCCCTGGGGGCGGGAATCCTGGGGAGCCTTATCGGGGCCGTCTTCAACTATGTGTTGGCGGTCCGGCTGGGCCGCCCCTTGCTGCACCGCTACGGCAAGTACCTCCTGATCAAGGAAGCGACCCTGGACCGGGCCGAGGAGTACTTCCGTTCGCATGGGGAGATCAGCACGTTCGTCGGCCGCCTGATTCCCGTGATCCGCCAGTACATCTCCCTGCCTGCGGGCCTCGCCCGCATGCGTCTCGATCTGTTCGTCCTGTACACAGCGCTCGGGGCAGGGGTCTGGTGCGCCATTCTGACTTGGATCGGCTGGTACCTCGGCACCCAGGCGGAACGGTTCGGGAGCCTGCCACCCGAGCAGGTTCATAGATATGTGAATACGGCGCTCCTCATTCTGGCACCGGCGGTGGCGTTGATCGTCGTCATCTACGTGGTTCGCCATCGGCGGAGGCGCGGAGCTGCGGGATGACCCCCACCTGGACCCAGTGGCTCGTCGCGGGCCGCGTCCAGGGCGTCGGCTTCCGGTGGTTCGTCCTGCGCAAGGCAGAGGGCCTTGGCGTCGTCGGCTGGGTCTCCAACCTCCCGGACGGACGCGTTCAGGTGGTGGCCAGGGGCGGGGACGAGGCCATCGAGACCCTCGATGCCATCCTGCGGCGCGGACCAAGGCTCGCGGCGGTATCACATGTTGAAAGATCAGTATATCAACATGAGGTCGACGATATCAAGATGTTTGAAATCAGATAGATACGAACGACATCGAACAGGCATTGTTAATTGTGGCCGCAGACTGGCTGGGGGGAACTATGACGCGCTGCGGCATCGGGGGAAGCGGGAGTGAACCTTGGCAGAGCCGCGGCAGGCGGTCTGGGCCGGCCTGGACCAAGCGAGGACGACCGTTGAAGGAGTCTCGTGGCCCGCAGCCCAGTCGATGGGTGCGCGGGATACCAAGCGACAGCACCGGCGGTTAAATTGTGATGTTTGGCCCCTGTAGCTCAGATGGATAGAGCAGCGGTTTCCTAAACCGTTGGCCGGGTGTTCGAGTCACCCCAGGGGCACGTGAACCCGGCGGGCCCTCGGCGCCTGAACCATAACTCGTTATCAAGAAATCCGATGACCAAGGAAACAGCCGCAGCAACGCCACCCGTCGTGGAGCACGACCGCCTCGAAGCGCTGGTGAAGTGGGTGCGGGCCCACGAGCGGCCCGTGGCCGTCGTCGGGGTGATCGTGGCCCTCGCGGCATTCGGCGTCTGGTATGCCATTGCGGCAAAGGACCGCCGCGAGGCGTTCGCCAGGCGTGAGCTGGCGCAGGCGCGCGTTTCGGCAGACGCCGGCAACCTCCCGCTGGCGTCGAGTGACCTGTCGCGCATCGTGAACTCGGCGGGCGGGACAGCCGCCGGCCAGGAGGCGAGGCTGCTGCTGGCCGAGGTTCGCCTCATGCAGGGCCAGGCAGATCTCGCGGCGAGCGAGCTGCGGGAGTTCGTTGCCGCCGGCCCCCGGCCGGCGTACCGAGCCCAGGCCCACGAGCTGCTGGGCGTCGCCCTCGAGCAGACGGGGCAGCCGCAGGCGGCCGCCCAGGCCTACCAGGACGGGGCCCAGGCCGCCGCCGACGCGGGGTACACCTTCCTGCAGGCCGCGCTGCTGCTCAGTTCGGGCCGGACTTTCGTCGTGGCGGGGGATACCGCCGCGGCGCTCGCCGCCTTCGAGCAGGTGATTCGCGACTTCGGCGAGACCACAGCGGCTTCCGAGGCCAAGCTCAGGATGGGGGAGCTTGGACGGTACGACGACCCGGGAGTTAGCCGTTAGCCGTTGGCCGTTAAGCAGTTGGCGGTTACCGCTGTGGCAACGCGAACTGCCGCCAAAGCACCCAACCCGACATTGGTGGACGCGGGGTAAAGCCAACAACCAACTGTTGGCAATTATATGCGTATAAGATATGTTAT
>DAINBS010000128.1:0-8533 GCA_036732805.1 Gemmatimonadales bacterium
CAGCCGCTCGAGCGGCCCAGCCCACGCGTCCTGGAGCTGCGCCGCACGCCGCGCGGTCTCGAGGGCACGATCGTCTCGAACAGCGGTGATTACGGGCTGTTCTGGGGCGGCGCCGCGGCCGACTCGTTCGCGATGGCGCACTTCGACGGCTCGTTCGTGTACCTCCTCACCGGCCGGCTGGACGGCGACACGCTGCGCGGGACGTTCCACGCCGGGCTCCGCACCCAGACGCCGTTCGTGGCCGTGCGGTCCACGGGTCGGCCCCATCTCACGCCACCCACCGAGGTCGTGCGCGCGGATACGAGCGGTTCGTTCACGTTCGCGTTTCCGAGCGTGGACGGCGGGATGGTGACGAGCGGCGACCGGCGGTTCCGCGGCAAGGTGGTGATCGTGGACATCTTCGGCACCTGGTGTCCCACCTGCCATGACGCGGCGCCCACCCTGGTGGACCTTCACCGGGAATACGGCGACCGCGGGCTCGAGATCGTGGGCCTCGCCTACGAGGTCACCGGCGACACCGCGGTGGACGGGGCGATCGTGCGGCGCTACCGCGACAAGTTCGGGATCGCCTTCCCGCTGCTGCTCGCGGGGGTGAACGACAGCGACTCGCCGGGCGAGACCCAGCCGCAGCTCACCGGTCCGATCGCGTTCCCGACGACGATCTTCCTCGACCGCACCGGGCGCGTGCGGAAGGTGCACGCCGGGTTCTACGGGCCGGCGACCGGTGAGGCCCACGCGGCGCTGGTGCGGGAGTTCGAACGGACGGTGGTGGAGCTGCTTGGAGAGAAGTAGGAACCGGCCTGGGAGGGGGGGAGGGACGCTCACGTCCTCACGTGCTCACGTTCTCACATGTTCACAGCGGCACAGGCGGCGGCATGGGCAGACGCAGCAGAACCGGCAGGGGGATCACATGGGCTTGTTCTGGGATCTCATCCAGCAGAGTCAGATCGGCGAGCAGCGCGATCGGGCCAGCTCACTCGAGGGCCGGGTGGCCGCGCTGGAGGCCCAGCTCGCCGACACGCGCCGCCTGATCACGGCCCTGCTCCAGCATCTCGAGACGCATTTCGGGAAGGACATCGACCGGGACGGCAGGATCGGGTGAGCCAACCCGTAGCTCGCCGAGGGGATCGGGGGCGCCGGCCGGGCCTGTGCTAGATCTTCGTCTTTCGGTGGCCGACCATTCGGAACAGTCCGTTGATGCCCGCGTGCAGCAGCATGTAGACCACCAGCGCAATCACGATCGGCAGCACGAGCGTGTAGCCGCCCTCGGCGGTCGGACTCGGCACGATTCCGCGGAACGGCGCGTAGAAGGGGCCGGTGATCGTACCGATGAACTGCACGAACCCGTTCGTCGACCGCGCGGCGATCAGCGCGAGGACGAGGCGGATCGCGAGCAACGCATAGAGCACATAAAAGGCGTAGTCGATGAACTGCGACCCGCGTGCCGCCGTGCGAGCGTGGCTGAGCCCGCGCTCGCCCTTCACGGTCTCATCAATCGCCGTTTCACGGAGCTGCCCGGCAACCTCGCCGATCCTGGCCCGGTCATCCGTCGAGGGAGCCGCGGCCTTGCCGGCAATCTCGGCGTTCACGTGACTCTCGACGTTCGACTTCACCGCCGCGTGCTGCCTCGCCTGGCGGGCGTCGTCTGCGGCAACCTTGACCTCTTCCATGGTTCCCCTCGGGTGGTATGGGCACCTGCTTCAGGAAGGTGACCCGACGCCGTGGCGGGGACAATCGTTCGGATGGCGTACGCCGTTTGGCGTGGCCCGGCGGCCGTGACCGACCGCGACGGCGCGCTTGTCCGGATAGGCTGCGGCGCGGGTGCAGGAAGAGCGTCCCCGGGTCAGGACCTCGTTACGCCAGCCGCGGATGGCGTGCAGGATGAGGCAGCTGTGCTGAGCGACGGACGCTTCCCGGGTACGCTGACCGTTCACCTGGCAGGGAACGGCCCGTACCGGCCTGAACCGCCACAGGACACGACGGCCGGGGAAGAATTCGCGGCCTGACGGAGCGGTCGGGCTTCCTACCGCACCCGGCGGAACGTCAGACCGTTCATCACCGCACCCGTGACCCGGTCGCCTTCCGCTTGCATCTGAACCACGATACCTGAGCCGAAGGGTTCCGCGCGGAGCTGGTGCCGGGCGCCGTCGTAGACCTCCACCGCGCTCCACACGGCGCCGGCGCGCAGCTCGAGAGTGCCCGCCGGGTTGAGCTCCAGGATCATCGTCCCCAGCAGCGGGTTCTCGTACTCGCCCGCGTATGCCGCGAACGGCAGCGGCATGACCTGCGGGCGCGACGCGCGCCGCTCGCGGTCGGCCCTGATGCGCGCCCGCCGGTCCGCGACCCGCTCCCGAATCACCGCCAGCGAATCGGCCGTCACGGGAGCCCCGCCCGTCAGGATCCCGTACACCGCCCGCGCGGCGAGCTCCGCCAGGACGCTTCCCAGGTCGTCATTGTTCGCCATCACGACGATCCCGGTACGGTGTGCCGGGAGAAAGGACGCGGACGTCGCGAAGCCGGGGAAGCCGCCGCCGTGCGTGAACAGCGTATCGTGCTCGTTCCACACGCCGATGTTCCAGCCAAGACCGTATCCGACCATCGGGATCCCGCGAACGTCCCCGGAGACCTCGGCCTGCCGGCGATGCGTCTCCCGCATCGCGGCGGCGGGTATCACCTGCCGGCCGTCCAGGCGGCCGTCGTTGAGCTGCGCTTCGAGCCACCGCGCTTCGTCCTCGAGCGTCGTCACCAGGCCGCCCGCGGACTGCATGTTCGCGTCCCCCTTTCCGTACCGGAGGCGCTCGTGCCCATCCGGGGTGCTTCCGTAGGGCATGGCCAGGCGCTCGGCCGGGGCGTGTGACACGTAGGCGCTGGTGCTCGTCATGCCAAGGGGCGTGAAGATCAGCCGCTGCAACGTCTCCTTCCAGCTCTCGCCGGTCGCGTTGTCCATCGCCAGCGCCGCGACATTGTACCCCAGGTTGGAGTAGCGGTATCCGCGGTCCGGCAAGGCGTCGTGTTCCGCGAGCAGCGAAACCAAGTGCGCGTTCCCCTGGTACTCGCCGGTGTATGCCAGGCGCAGCTCGACCGGCCCGCCGGCGATGCCGTGGGTGTGGGAGAGGAGCTGGCGGATGGTGATCGAATCCGGGTCGAGGGGCGGCTTGAGTCGGGCCGCGGGCAGGTACTGACTGAGCGGCGCGTCGAGGCGGAACGTCCCGTGCAAGTCCAGAATGGCCGCCGCGAGGCCGGTGAACGCCTTGGTGGTGGACGCAACGTAGAACACCGTCTGCGGGGTGAACGGACGGCCGGCCTCGACGTCCGCGTAACCGAACCCCCGCATGTACACGATCTCGGTGTCGCGGACCACGACGATTCCCATCCCCGGCGCCAAATCCAGCCCGAACAAACGCTTTAGAGTGGAGTCGATGGCCGCCCGATGAGCAGGCGGAAGTTGCTGGGATCCGGCCGGCTGTGCCGAGACGACGACGAGCAGGGGGAGCAACAGGCGGGCGGCGGACGTCACAGGTCCTCCGTTGTACGGGTGGTCGGGCTGGGTGGATCCCGTCGTGGGCGGATCGGACGCCGGGGTCCACAACCCCGATCGAACTCCTGACGGCGCTGTGGATGGGAAGGTTTCGAAGCGGCCCAAGAAGGGGGGAGTCCCCTCGCCCTGCTCACAGCCGCCCGATACGCCGGCGGGCGTCTTCGAGCAGCGCGAGCAGTCCGTCCACGAACTGATACTCGCCAGGGCCCCGCGCCGAGACGCGCAGCAGGCGCAGGGCCCAGGTGACGACGGTCAGTGCGATCTCGAGGTCGTCGAGCGCGGCCCGCCGAACGAGCGACTTGGTGAAGGAGAACACCACGGACGGCAATCTGCGTCCGTGGCGGGACGGGTCCTACCCGATTCCACGCCGGGCGTGGCGGATTAGCGCCCCGCGGCGCCTCAGGCCGCGCCGCCGGCCGCGGACTCCGCCTCCATCCCCTTGCCGAAGGTCGCCCGGATCAGGTCCCGGTTGAGCCGCGCGATGAAGTCGAGGCTCACGCCCTTGGGGCACGCCGCCTCGCAGGATCCGTGGTTGGTGCAGCTGCCGAAGCCCTCGGCGTCCATCCGCTGCACCATCGCGAGCACGCGGCCGAACCGCTCGGGCTGTCCCTGGGGCAGGTACCCCAGGTGCGCGATCTTCGCCGCGGTGAAGAGCATGGCGCTCGCGTTCGGGCATGCGGCCACGCAGGCGCCGCAGCCGATGCACGCCGCCGCGTCCATCGCGCGGTCCGCGTGGCGCTTGGGGACGGGAACGGCGTTGGCGTCCGGCGTCGCCCCCGTGCGGATCGAGATGTAGCCGCCCGCCTGGATGATCCGGTCCAGCGCGCTCCGGTCCACCACGAGGTCCTTGAGCACGGGGAACGCACGCGAGCGCCACGGCTCGAGCCAGATCTGGTCGCCGTCCCGGAAGCTGCGCATGTGGAGCTGGCAGGCGGTGACCTGCTTCACCGGCCCGTGGGGGCGCCCGTTGATCACCATGCCGCACGTGCCGCAGATCCCTTCCCGGCAGTCGTGCTCGAAGGCGATGGGCTCCTTGCCCTGCTCGATCAGCCGCCCGTTGAGCACGTCGAGCATCTCGAGGAACGACATGTGCTCATCGGCGTCGGGCATCTCGTAGCGCTCGAACCGCCCCGGCGCGGCGGGTCCCGCCTGGCGCCAGACGTGGAGAGTGAGGCGCATTACTTGTAGCTCCGCGTCGCGAGTTTCACGTATTCGAACACGAGCGGCTCCTTGTGCAACCTGGGCGCGCTCGTGGGGCCGGTGTACTCCCAGGCGCTGACGTGCGCGTACCGTTCGTCGTCGCGCTTCGCCTCGCCGTCGGCCGTCTGGGACTCTTCCCGGAAGTGCCCGCCGCAGGACTCGTTCCGATCGAGCGCGTCGAGGCACATCAGCTCCCCGAACTCGAGGAAGTCGGCGACCCGCCCCGCCTTCTCCAGCTCCTGATTGAGGTCCGCCGCGTTGCCCGGCACCCGGACGTCGCGCCAGTATTCCTCACGGATGCGCGGGATCTCCACCAGCGCGCGCTTGAGCCCGGCTTCGGTGCGCCCCATGCCGCACTCGTGCCACAGCACGCGCCCCAGCTCCCGATGGAACGTGTCCACGGTACGCTTGCCGTTCACGGCAAGCAGCCGCTTGGTCCGGTCCGCCGCCTCCCGCTCGGCGGTTTGCGCCTCCGGCACGTCGGCGGCCACCGACGCGAACCTGGTCGAGGCGAGGTAGTCGCCGATCGTGTACGGCAGCACGAAGTAGCCGTCGGCCAGACCCTGCATCAACGCGCTCGCGCCGAGCCGGTTGGCCCCGTGGTCGGAGAAATTGGCCTCGCCCAGCACGTACAGGCCGGGGATCGTGCTCATGAGGTTGTAGTCCACCCACAAACCGCCCATGGTGTAGTGTGGCGCGGGGTAGATGCGCATCGGCACGGTGTACGGGTCCTCGCCGGTGATCTGCTTGTACATGTCGAACAGGTTCCCGTACCGCTCGGCGATCACCGGCTTGCCCAGCCGCTGGAGGCTGTCGCGGAAGTCGAGATACACGCCGTTCTTCTCCGCGCCCACCCCGTGGCCGCCATCCACCATCTCCTTGGCGCGCCGCGACGACACGTCGCGCGGCGCGAGGTTGCCGTAGCTCGGGTAGAGGCGCTCGAGGTAGTAGTCCCGCTCGGCCTCCGGGATGTCGTTGGCCGGCCGGCTGTCGCCGGCCCGCGCGGGCACCCAGATGCGCCCGTCGTTGCGCAGCGACTCGCTCATCAGCGTCAGCTTGGACTGATACGCGCCCGCCTGGGGAATGCAGGTGGGGTGGATCTGCGTGAAGCACGGGTTGGCGAACGCGGCCCCGCGCTTGTACGCGCGCCACGTGGCCGTGACGTTGCAGGCCTTCGCGTTGGTGGACAGGAAGAACACGTTGGCGTAGCCGCCCGTGCACAGCGCCACGGCGTGGCCGAAATGCGAGCCGATGGCTCCCGTCACGAGGTCACGGACCACGATCCCGCGCGCCTGCCCGTTCACGACGATCACGTCGAGCATCTCGGTGCGCGGGTACATGGTGACCGCGCCCAGCGCGATCTGCCGCTCCAGTGCCTGGTAGGCGCCGAGCAGGAGCTGCTGCCCCGTCTGGCCCCGCGCGTAGAACGTGCGCGACACCTGGGCGCCGCCGAACGACCGGTTGGCCAGCAGTCCGCCGTACTCCCGCGCGAACGGCACGCCCTGGCCCACGCACTGGTCGATGATGTTGGCGCTGACCTGCGCGAGCCGGTACACGTTCGCCTCGCGCGCCCGGAAGTCCCCGCCCTTCACGGTGTCGTAGAACAGGCGGAAGACGCTGTCGCCGTCGTTCTGGTAGTTCTTCGAGGCGTTGATCCCGCCCTGCGCCGAGATGCTGTGGGCGCGGCGCGGGCTGTCATGATACGTGAAGCACTTGACCCGGTAGCCCAGCTCGCCGAGGGTGGCGGCCGCGGAGGCGCCGGCCAGGCCGGAGCCCACCACGATGATCTCGAATTTCCGCTTGTTGGACGGGTTGATGAGCTTCAGGTCGAACCTGGCCTTGTCCCACTTCTGCTCGATGGGTCCGTCAGGGACGCGGGAGTGCAGTTCCATGATCCCCTGCCCTCACTTCAGCACGCCGAGCTGCACGGCCAGCGGCACCGACGCAAACCCGACAAAGAGAACGATGGCGATGACGGCCGCGATGCCGCGCCGCCACGGGTTGTACTTGGGGTGATTGAGGCCGAGCGTCTGCAGGCCGCTCCACGTCCCGTGGTAGAGGTGCAGGGCGAGGATGGCAACGGCCGCCACGTATGCGCCGGACGCGAGCAGGCTCTCGAACCCGATCACCAGGTTGCTGTACGCCTTGCCGGCGACGAACTGCGGGTGCACGGTGCCCGTGGTGAAGTGCAGGATGTGGTACACCACGTAGGCCCCGATCAGCAGCCCGCCCCAGCGCTGCAGCCGTGACGTGGCCGACACCTCGAGGTGCGGTTCCTTCTTGTACCCGACCGGGCGCGCGCGGTTGGAGAGCAGCCAGAGCTGGATGCCCATCCACGCGTGGATGCCTACCGCGGCCAGGAGCACGATGCGGAAGAGCCAGAGCGCCTGCCCGTGGCCGAAGAACGGCGCACCGAGCGCGCGCAGCGCCTCCGCGTAGTGGTCGAAGTAGTCGGCACCCTGGAAGGCCTTGAGGTTGCCGATCATGTGCACGATGACGAAGCCGAGCAGGATGAAGCCCGTGACCGCCACCAGCACTTTCTTGCCGACGGTGGTCCGGTAGAAGGCGACGACGCGACGCATTGCGTCTCCGTGGCAATTGCGAGGAATGCGGACGTCGGATACTACCTGTGCGGGACGCGGGGGAGCAAGGCGGTTTGCCGTTGGCCGTTCGCCGTGCGCCGTGATCTCGTCGCCCCCGACGGGGGTGACTCGTGCGTTTCTCTGTCCGGCCAACGGCTAACGGCTAACGCTCGAACAGACGTTCGAGCGGCGGCAGCGCGAGCAGTGACTGGCCGTCCACCGACGAGGTGCCGACGCGCACCGCCCAGTGCAGGTGCGGACCCGTCACGCGGCCCGACTGCCCCACGCGGCCGATCAGCTGGCCCGCGTCCACCGTGTCGCCGGCGGCCACCACGATATCGCTGAGGTGCAGGTACGCCGTGATCAGGCCGGCGCCGTGGTTCAGGTACAGTACGCGTCCTGCGTAGTAGAAGTCGCCGACCAGCGCGACCACGCCGCGGTTGGCCGCAACCACCGGATTTCCGACGTCGCCGTCGAAGTCCGTGCCGAGATGCCGGCTCTGCAGGCGGCCATTGAACACGCGTCCGATGCCGAAGGTGCTGGTGATGCGGCTCTGCCGCGGAGCGACGAACGGCGCCGACCAGAGCCGGGGTGCGGCGAGCGCTTGCTGCGTGACGCGGCGGGTGAGTTCCGCCTCGCGCGCGGTCCGCACACGGAGCGCCGAATCGGGCGGTCGCGTGAAGCGGGGGTCCACCGACAGCCGCTCCGTGGGGAACCGGGCCCGAGTTACCGGCAGCCGCTGCTCGAGGGTGCGGGTGCGGCCCTTGGCGAATTCGAGGGTGAGGCGCACCGTGACCGAGTCCGCGGCGCCGAGTGGGACGGCAGCGAGCGCCGCGAAGCGGTCGCCCGTCACCCGAAGGAACGCGAGCGGCAGCGAGTCGAGGGTACCATGCACGGCAAACGGCGCCGGACGGCTGGTCACGACGACGTACGCGAACGTCCCCTGTTTGGGCGGCCCTGCGTGCCAGGAAACGGCGGCGACCTGTGCGTGGGCGGTCCCGGTCATCGCCAGGCCGACCACGAGCCATCCGAACGGGGTGCGCATGGATTCCAAGGTAACCAATGACGCGCTTCACCCCGCCCGTGGCGCGAGGCGGCGATAGGCCTCCAGCACCCATGCGGCGGTTGCGTCGGCGTCGCTGGCGATCGCCCGGCGCTGGGCCTCGGCCGCCACCGCGAGCCTGCGGTGGTCATCCTCGAGCATCCCCGCGAT
>DAINBS010000129.1:0-8467 GCA_036732805.1 Gemmatimonadales bacterium
ACGGACCCTCCCGGCGGACTGCTCGACGCTCCGGGCCAGGTCGAGGAGCTGCTCCAGCTCGGGACCCGGATCCTCAAGATCCACCCGCCGCACCAGGCCTATCCCGCCAACGCGTACACGATGGGGCTCGACGCGCTGGGCCGGATCTACCGCCGCTGTGAAGACCGCGGGCTTCCGGTGACGATCCACACCGGGACCAGCATCTTCCCCGGCGCGCGCTGCAAGTACGGCCGGCCTATGGAGCTGGACGACGTGGCGCTCGATTTCCCGGACTTGACGATCATCATGGCCCACGGCGGCCGCCCGCTCTGGATGGACGAGGCGTTCTTCGTGCTGCGGCGCCACCGGAACATCGTTCTCGAGGTCTCCGGCATCCCGCCCCTCAAGCTGCTCGAGTACTTCCCGCGGCTGGCGGAGGTGGGTGACCGGGTCATCTGGGGCACCGACTGGCCCAGCCCGGGCGTGCGCGACCTGAAGCAGAACCTCGAGCAGTTCATGAGCCTCCCCATCGCGGACGATCTGAAGACCCGGATCACGCGGACGACCCCGATCCGGGTGGTGCCCCCGCGGTGAAACGCGCCCTGATCCTCGCGGCGGGACCCTTGGCACTCCTGCTGGCGCTGGTGCTTCCGGCGCCCGTATCCATGCCCGAGCCCGCCTGGCGGATCGCGGGACTCGCCGTGTGGATGGCGCTGTGGTGGCTCACGGGCGTCGTGCCGCTCGAGGCGACGGGCCTGCTCCCCCTGGTCGCGGTTCCGCTGCTCGGTCTGGGCGATCTGGAGACCGTGACGGTGAGCTATGCCGACCCGGTGATCTTCCTCTTCCTGGGCGGGTTTCTCCTTGCTGCGGCGCTGGAGCGGTGGGACCTGCACCGCCGGTTCGCGAGCCTCACCCTGCGGGTGGTGGGGGCAAGTCCACGGCGGGTGATCCTGGCCTTCCTCGTGGTGACGGGCTTCATCAGCATGTGGATCTCCAACACCGCGGCCGCGGTGATGATGTTCCCCATCGCGGTCGCCGCCGCGGCCCGGACCGGCGCGACGCCCGGAGCGGAGCGGGACCCGTACACCATCGCCGTCATGCTCGCCGTGGCCTATGGGGCGTCCATCGGCGGGGTCGCGACGCTCATCGGCACGCCACCCAACGCCATCTTCGTGGCCAACGCGCGGGAACTGGCGGGCCTGGAGGTCTCGTTCGCCGACTGGCTGCCCATCGGGTTGTCGCTGGCCATCCCGCTCACCGTGGTTTGCTGGCTCATCCTGGTGACCGCGTTCAAGGTCCCGGCCCGGACAGGCGGCGTGACCGGACCTGCCGAGGAGCCCGCGGACACGCGCCCTCTGGAGCCCGGCGACCGCTTCGTGCTGGCCGTGTTCGTGGTCGCCGCCCTCGCGTGGGTGATGCGCACGCCCAAGCAGCTCGGCGCCCTCCGGGTACCCGGGCTCACCGACCTGGTGCCCGGCCTCAGCGATCCCGCGATCGGCCTCGTTGCCGCGTTGCTGCTGTTTGCCGTGCCCCTGCCCCGCTCTCGGTTCCGCGTCGGACTCGACTGGCGGACCGCCAGCGGCGTACCGTGGGGCATCCTGCTGCTCTTTGGCGGCGGGCTCGCGCTGGCGGCTGCGTTTGCGTCGTCGGGCCTCTCCGACTGGATCGGCCAGCGCCTGCACGGTCTGCGCGGACTGCCGCTCCCCCTGGTGATTGCCGCCACGGCCGCGCTATTCGCCCTGCTCACGGAACTCACGAGCAACACCGCCACCGCCGCGCTCGCCATGCCCCTCATGGCCGGCGTCGCGGGGGGGTTGGGCCTGCCGCCCGCGCCCATCATGCTCGCGGCGGCCTTGGCGTGTTCCATGGCCTTCATGCTGCCCGTGGCCACGCCGCCCAACGCCATCGTGTTCGGGAAAGGCGGCATGCGTATAGCCGACATGGTGCGCGCAGGGGTCCTGCTGGATGCCGTCGCGGTAGGGGTCATTACTTTACTGGTGACCCTGTGGACCTCCTGGACGACCTGACGTGACCGACATCATCCCCATCGCCAACTTCCGGACCCGCCTGGAAGCGGAGCTGGCGGCGCGCCTGCTGGACGGCGCGGCGGTACCGTACGTCATCAACTCCTCCGAGGGGATGTTCCACGGCCCGCTGGCCGCCGGCGCCACCATCCTGGTGCGCGCGGACGACGTGGAGCTCGCGCGCGAAGCCCTGGCGGGCGACGAGCCCAAGACCCCGCCCCGGGTGGTGCGCGTGGCCACCTGTCCCACGGGCGAGGCCGCGGCGCGCGTGCGGGCGGCGCTCCATGCGGTGGGGATTCCGGCGCTGTCCGCCGTCGTACCCGCTGAGGGGGGCCCGGACCGGCACGGGATCTTCGTGCCGGCAGCACAGGCCGCGCGCGCCCGCCGCACGATTCAGACGGCGATGCTCGAACCGTGACCCCGGACCGCCTGTTCGCAGCACTCGGGGCCTTGTCGGCGTTCCTGGCGGTGGCGGCCGGCGCGTTCGGTGCGCACGCCCTGCGCGCCCGGCTCGGCGCCGACCTGCTGGCCACGTTCGAAACCGGCGCCCGCTATCAGATGTACCACGCGCTGGCGCTGTTCGCCGCCGCCTGGCTCACGACGCGCACCCCGGCGCTCCAGGCGGTGTGGGCGGGATGGCTGTTCGTGCTGGGCACCGTGGTGTTCTCGGGCAGCCTCTATCTCCTTGCGTTCACGGGCCAGCGATGGCTCGGCGCCGTTACGCCCGTTGGCGGGCTCGCCTTCCTGGCCGGGTGGATTTGCCTGGCGTGGGCGGCGGTCCGTCCCGTCGGCCCCGGCCAGCCGTAACCGACCCCGATTCCGAAAGCGTCCATGAGCCCGATCGTCTACTTCAACGGCGCGTACGTACCCAAGGACGAGGTGCGGATCTCTCCCGACGATCGAGGGTTCGTCTTCGCGGACGGGATCTACGAGGTCTCGCGCAGCTACGGCGGCAGGATCTTCGGGCTGGACCTTCACCTGCGCCGGCTGGCCGATGGCCTCGCGGCCATCGAGATCGGCGGGGTGGACGTGCCGGGGTTCGGCGCCGTGTTCCGCGAGGTGCTCGAGCGCAACGGCATGGGCTCGGCCAACGCCACGATCTACCTCCAGGTGACGCGGGGCGCGGCACCCCGGACGCACTGGTTCCCCAACCCGCTGCCGCCGCCTACCGTGTACGTCGAGGCAAAGGCCTTCGCGCCACGCGCTGACCCCGCGGCAGGCGTCGACGTCATCACGGTGCCCGACATCCGTTGGACCCGGTGCGACATCAAGGCCATCGGCCTCCTGCCCAACACCCTGGCAAACCAGCGCGCGCACGCCGCCGGGGCGTACGAGGCGGTGTTCATCCGCGACAGCGTCGCGATCGAGGGAACCGCCAGCAACCTCTTCGCGGTCGTCGACGGCGAGGTGCGAACGGCCCCGGCAAACAACTTCATCCTGCCAGGCGTTTCCCGGGAGGTCGTGCTCCGGCTCTGCCGACAGCACGAGATCCGGCACGCGGAGTTGCCGGTCTTCCTGGAGGACCTGACACGGGCATCCGAGGTATTCCTGACGGGCACGAGCATCGAGGTGATGCCCGTCGTACGCGTAGACGGCAAACCGGTAGGCAGCGGTCGTCCGGGCCCCATGGCGCGCGGCCTGCTCGGACTGTTCCGGGCCGAAACCGCGCGGGCAACCGACGACTGAAGCCAACTGCTCACGGCCAACGGCTCACGGCCAACGGCTCACGGCCAACGGCTAACGGCTAACGGTCAACGGCTAACGGCCAACGGCTAACGATCACAGGAGGAGACGAAATGCGAGGGCTTGCGGTGCTGGGGCTGCTGCTGGCGGGCGTTGGACCCGCCGCCGCCCAAGGCGCCATCCGATACGAACACTACGAGCTCGGAAACGGGCTGGACGTGTTCCTCGTTCCCGACCGCACGATTCCGGTGGTGACGGTCAACGTCTGGTACAACGTGGGCTCCCGCAACGAACGGCCCGGCCGATCCGGGTTCGCCCACCTGTTCGAGCACATGATGTTCCAGGGGTCCGCCAACGTCGCCAAGGGCGAGCACATGCAGCTCGTCGAGCGGGCCGGCGGGAACATGAACGGCAGCACGAACAACGACCGGACCAACTACTTCGAGATCGTGCCGCCCAACCGGCTCAACCTGGGGCTCTGGCTCGAGGCTGACCGGATGCGGTCGCTCGCCATCACCGATGAGAACCTCGAGAACCAGCGCGAGACCGTGAAGGAGGAGCGGCGGCTGCGCGTGGACAACCAGCCGTATTCCGCCGCCTTCACGGAGGGACTCACCACGGCGTTCGACTCCACGGCGTGCTTCGGCTACAGCCACTCGGTCATCGGCTCCATGGATGACCTGAACGCCGCCACCACAGCCGACGTGCAGGGTTTCTTCGATCTCTACTACGCGCCGAACAACGCCACGCTCACCGTGGTGGGGGATTTCGAGCCGGCCGATGCGAAGCGCCTGATCCAGGACTACTTCGGTGGCATTCCCCGGGGGGCCGAGCCCCCGTCCCTATCGTGTGCGGTGGAGTACGGGGCCGGCGCCCGCGAGATCGTCTGGGAGGACCCGCTCGCCAACCTGCCGGCCGTGCTGATCGCGTACCATGTGCCGGAGCACAAGAACGCGGACTCCCCCGCCTTGACGCTCTTACAGTCGATTCTCGGCGAGGGCGAAAGCTCGCGCCTCAATCGCTCGCTGGTCCGTGAGCAGCAGGTAGCGCTCCAGTCCGGGATGTTCCTCGACAGCCGCCGCGGCCCGGGACAGCTCATCGGGTTCGCGATCGCGAACGCCGGACAGTCGGCGGACACGCTCGCCGCAGCGCTGCGCGCGGAGGCCGCCCGCCTCGTCGCCGAAGGCCTTACGGCGGGGGAGCTGGAGAAGGCCAAGAACGCGTTCCGGCGTGGCTACGTGTTCGACCGGCAGAACTCGATGGGCCTCGCCGAAGGCATCCAGCACTACGCGCACTTCCACGACGACGCATCGGAGATCAACACCGATCTCGAGCGCTACCTCGCGGTGACGGCGGACGACATCCGCCGCGTCGCGGCCCGGTATCTCGTGCCCGCGAACAGCGTCACGATCAAGGTCGTTCCGAAAGGCCAGGGGGTGCAGCCATGACCACCGCGACCCGCATCCTGGTTTGCTGCCTGGCGCTCGGCGCCACGGCGCCCCTGCAGGCGCAGTTCCCGACCGAGCCGCCCGCGCCCATGCCGCTCACGCGGCTTGGGTTCCCGCCGTTCCGCGAAGCCCGGGTCCGCAACGGGCTCGAGATCGTGCTGGTCGAGAACCACCGGCTCCCCATTGTGAGCATCCAGCTCAGCATCCCCACCGGCTCCGTGCACGACCCCGCCGACAAGCGGGGCGTGGCGGAGATGGTGAGTGACCTGCTTACCAAGGGCACGGCCTCGCGGTCCGCCGACGAGATCTCGGCCGCCATCGAAGGCGTGGGCGGGAGCCTCTCGGCCTTCGCGGGTGACGACTTCTTCACGCTCGCTTCGACCGTGCTCACGGACGGAAGCGAGCTGGCCTTCGAGCTCATGGGCGACGTCCTGCTGAACGCGTCGTTCCCGGAGTCCGAGGTGGAGCTGACCCGGCGCCGCCTGCTCTCCTCTCTGGAGGTGGAGCGGTCGAGCCCGGAGGCACTGGCCGATCGCTACTTCGCGGCGACCCTCTATGGCGAGCATCCGTACGGCCGGCGTCAGTCCGAGGCATCCCTCAAGGCCATCACGCAAGCCGACATCCGCGCCTTCGCGGCCACGAACCTGAAGCCCGACGGGGCCCTGCTCGTGGTGGCGGGCGACATCACGCTCGACCGGGTGCGTCAGCTCGTTGACCGGCAGTTCGGACGGTGGCGCGGCAGGGTGCCGGCCCGGTCGTATGGCACACCGCCCCTCCCCAGGCCCAGCGAGATCCTCCTGGTTCACCGTCCGGGCTCGGAGCAGGCGAACATCGTCGTGGGCAACCTGGGTCTCCGGCCGGGCGTGCCCGAGTACTACCCGGCGACCGTTGCCAACAAGGTGCTGGGTGGCGGGGCGGATGCGCGCCTCTTCCTGATCCTGCGGGAGGCAAAGGGATGGACGTACGGGGCCTACTCCCAACTTGCCCGCCAGTACGACATCGGGCCCTTCCAGGCAACGGCGGAGGTCCGGACCGCCGTTGCCGACAGCGCGTTGGCCGAGCTGTTGGCGCAGCTCAGGCGGATCCGCACCGAAGCGGCGCCGGATTCCGAGCTGGCGGCGGCCAAGGGATACCTCACGGGCGTGTTCCCGCTCACCATCGAGACACCCCAGCAGATCGCCTCGCAGGTGGCGGCCCAGAAACGGCTCGGCCTCGGGAACGACTATCTCGAGCGCTACCGCGAGCGCATCGCCGCCGTCACGGCCGAGCAGGCGCGGGCCGCGGCGGCCGCCGTCATACGGCCCGATTCGGCGGTGGTCGTGGTGGTCGGCGATGGTGCCGCCCTGTACGACCGGCTGCGCGCGCTGCTGCCCGTCCGCATCGTGGATACCGACGGCAAGGCGCTCCGGCCGGACGACCTCGCGGCCGCGGCGGGCGCGCCAGAGTTCGATGCGGCCCAGCTGGTACCGCGCCGCGACTCGCTCCAGGTGATGATCCAGGGAAACCCCATGGGCACCCAGACCCTCGAGTTCACGGTGGAGGGCGACGCGATCGTGGCCGTGGAACGCACCAGCATTCCGCTCATGGGCATGACGCAGGAAACACGCATGGTGCTCGACGGCGGCACGCTCGGGCTGCGCTCGGTGGACCAGGTAGGCCAGGTCGGGCCGCAGGCCGCCGAAACTCATCTCGTGGTGGCCGACGGGCGCATCACCGGCCGGGCGCAGACCCCGCAGCCGGGTGGCCAGCCCAAGGTCGCCGAGATCGACACGGTGTTTGCTGCCGGCACGCTGGAGGCCAACCAGCTTTCCACCCTGGTGCCGGCCCTGCCCCTCGCGGACGGCGCGAAGTTCACGCTCAGCGTGCTCAACGGGTCGGACGGGTCGCTCAAGCAGTACCAGGTGCGCTGTGAGACCGCCGCGGCGGTGACGGTTCCGGCCGGCACGTTCGAGGTATTCAAGGTGAGCCTCACCGGCGGCCCGGTGCCGATCGCCATGTACGTGACGCAGGCCGCCCCGCGCCGCGTGGTACGGTTGGAGGCGGTGGGGCAGCCGTTCGTGCTCGAACTCGTGAAGTAGATCCCGGGAGAGCACTGAGGATGAGGCGCCGGCCGTTTGGCCGGCGCCTCTTTTCTTCCTGTGAGGCAGGTCACGCTCCGCCGGCAAGGTGGTGTGGGGGCGCAGCCGCGGCACCGGGGTTGCGTCCCAAACAGAGGTTGAAGGGGCACTCCGAGGCGGCCGGCAAGCCGGCTCGGTTGCCACCCTTCTCCAATGTGACGTACCTGCTTGACGTAACAGGAGTTACGTAACACTATTGGCACCAGCCTATTAGGGAAAGGCCCGGCATCCTCCCATGCAGTGTGCTCATTGCGCCACACCCGTCCCGGACGACGCACGTTTCTGCCATTCGTGCGGTTCGCTGGTTTCGGATGCGGAGGGCCAGGCCCGCGTTTCCGGCGCGATGACGCAGGACTCGTTCGACAAGATCGAGGAGTTGCTCCGGAAGGAGACCGCGGGGGACTACCAGATTCAGCAGCTGCTGGGCAAGGGCGGGATGGCGGTCGTCTATCTCGCCCGCGAAGTCCACCTCGCCCGGAACGTCGCCATCAAGGTGCTGCCGCCCGAACTCACGTTCGGCCACGGCGTGGAGCGCTTCAAGCGCGAGGCGAAGACCGCCGCGGCGCTCGATCACCCGAACATCATCCCCATCTACCGGGTCTCGGCGGGCGGCACGCTGTTCTGGTACGCCATGAAATTCCTGGAGGGGGAGTCGCTCGAGCAGCTGCTCAAGGAGCGCGGCAAGCTCCCGCTCGGTCTCACCCTCAAGATCCTCCGCCAGGTGGGCGACGCGCTCGATTACGCGCACGAGCACCAGGTGGTGCACCGCGACATGAAGCCGGCGAACGTGATGCTCGACAACCGGCAGCGGGTCATCGTCACGGACTTCGGCATCGCCAAGGCGCTCACGGAGGGGACGCTCACCGCGTCCGGCTCGGTCATCGGAACGCCATACTTCATGTCCCCCGAGCAGGGCATGGGCAAGATGGTCACCGGCGCCTCCGACCAGTACTCGGTGGGCGTGATGGCGTACCGGATGCTCGCCGGCCAGGTACCGTTCGAGGGCAGCTCCGCCATCGACGTGCTGCACAAGCACTGCATGGTGCAGCCGCCGCCGCTCGAGACCGCGGCACCGGGGCTCCCGCGCCACGTCTACCTGGCCGTGCACCGGGCGCTCGACAAGAAGCCCGAGAACCGTTTCCCCACCGTGGGCGACTTCATCGCGGCCATGGAGCAGGAAGGCGCGGCGTCCGCCGCGATGCCGTCGCTCTCGCTG
>DAINBS010000130.1:0-8424 GCA_036732805.1 Gemmatimonadales bacterium
TGGCCTGCGACCCCGCGCCCGCTGGCCCGGCCCCGGACCCCACGCTCACCCTGGCGGTCGTGAGCGGCGACGGTCAGACCGCCATCCCCGGCACCGAGCTGCCGGGCCCGGTGGTGGCCGCGGTGCTCGACGCCAAGGGCAAGCCGGTCAGGGATCAGCTCGTCAACTTCCGCGTTACCGCGGGCGGCGGGAGCGTGTTTGCGGGCTCCGCGCTCTCGGACAAGGACGGGCTGGTGCGGGAGTGGTGGACGCTGGGACCCGAGCCCGGCGAGAACCTGCTCGAGGCCCGGGCCGTGGACCCCGCCACCGGCGAGAAGCTCGTCTTCGCGACGTTCCACGCCACCGCCGCCGAGCCACCCCCACCCGATCCGCTGGCCGGCACGTGGACCGGCATCCGGCAGGACGGCATTGCGGTCGAGTACGTCTTCGTAAACACCGGCACGACCGGGACCAACTGGAGAACCGGCAACACGGCGGTCGTTTACGACGGCACGTTCGCAGGCACGGGCCTCAACACACAGACCTTCCAGGCGCACTTCGAGGCGCCGGACATCTACTGGGGCGCGGTTTCCCAAGGCGAGCTGACCGGGGCGAACACGCTCGACGTGTGGAGCGACTACGTGGCGCGGTTCACCCTGACCCGCGCCTCGGGATCCTGACGCCTTCTACAGGCGAATTTCACGCTGCCTTTACCCGCTGACGGCAACCTGACGGGAGGGTGGTAACTGTCACACCCTCGGGCCATCGTGCCTGCGCCACCATCGGAGCCGTGTGCATGACCCCCAAGCGCCGCCGCGATGACGACGAAGACCTCCTGGCCATGGCGTTCGGCGCCGCGCCGTTCATTGACGACCTGCGGGCCGAGCGCGATCCTGACGACGACCCGGAGGACGAGGATGGCGAGGGCGATGGCGAGGACGACGAGGACGGCGAGGGCGACGATGAGCAGGACGAAGACGGCCTCGAGGGCGATCACGATGAACTCGACTTCTAGCATCGCCGGGTGGGAAACGGCCAACGGCTGACCGCCAACGGCCAACGCCACCATGCCCCTCCGCGCCGTTCGTTCCGCTTCGAGTGAGGTCCTCTGGAATGCGTTCACCCGCGCGTTCCTCGATGCGAACGCGGGGCTGACGGGGCCGGGCGGTTTCCGGGCGTACGCCTGGCTCACCCACCGCATCCACCGCGACCGGCTCTACGAGCAGGCCGCGGCGGGCGGCGTGCCGGCCTGGCTCGGTCCCCCGGTGGCGTTCTTCTCGGATCTGCCGGGGATGTTCGGCATCCGGCGCCGGCCCATCGGGCTGCTGCGCCGTCAGGCCGTCCTCGACGACCTCGCGCACGCCCTCGGCGCGGCGGACCTGGCTGGCGGCCCCACCGCGTTCGATCGGACGGGTGTCGGTCGCGCGCACGACCGCCTGATCGGCGACCTGCTGGCCGAGCAGGTGACACCGGAGGAACTGGCCCTGGCACTCGGCCGGCTCGATGGCGATGCGTTCGCCGGCCGCCGCAACGCGTGGGTCGTGGCGGTCTACCGCGACTACCTCGCGCGGCTGGCCGCGGACGACCGCTACGACCCGCGTGCCATCCACGCCATCGTGGCGGAACGCATCCGCAAGGGTTCCCTGCCCGCGGCGCTCGACGGAGCCGGCACGCTCCACATCTACGGCCTCACCACGGTCCGCACGCGCCGGCGCCTGCTGGAGGCGCTCCGCACGCAGCCGACGGTGGACGTCGTCGTGTACACCCCCGCCGGCGCCGATGCGCGGGAATGGGAGGACGTCGTCGAGCATTGCGACGACCTCGACGGCGCGCCGCCACCCGTCGTGGTCCAGCCCGCTCCCGACGAGCGACGCGAGCTGGACTGGATCGCGGTGCAGGTCAAGCAGCGCATCGTGCAGGACCAGGTGCGCCCCGATCGGATCGCCGTGGTCGCCCGCTCCGGCCGCGAGGACCTGCGTGCGGCGCACGAGACACTCACGGCCGCCGGAATCCCCTCTACCGCGCGCCTGCGCGCCAGCCTCGCGGAGGTGCCCGCCCTCAAGGCCATCCTGCTGCTCCTCCGCGCCGCCGCGCGGGACTGGCCATACCGGCAGCTCCGGCAGGTGCTGGCGAGTCCGTACTTCGATCTGGCCATGGACCTGCGGCCGCTCGACAAGCTGGCCACCGAGCGGCGCATCACGGGACTCGACACCTGGGCCGCCGCCCTTGCCGAGCGGGCGGGATCGGGCGGCGAGCCGGCCGAAGAAGACGACGATGCTCGGGACACCCGGCGCCGCGAAGACGCGGCGCGGTTCGCCGCGTTTGCCGAGCAGGTGCGTGCGCTGGCCACGCCGCGCAGCACGGCCCGGTGGATCGCGCTCACGCGTGAACTGCTCGATCCGGGCTGGTTCGGGTTCCGCGAGCGGGTCTGCTGCATGGACGTCGGGACCGACCGCACGGACATCGTGCGGCTGGACCAGCAGGCCATCGGCGCGCTCGGCAACCTGCTCGCGGAGTGGGCGGACGCGGAGTCGGGCCAGGAGCCCGTGGAGGCGCGGGCATGGGCGGCGCGCGTGCGACGCTTCCTCGCCGCGAACGAGATCACGCTCTCCACCCCGCTGCGCACCGGCGTGCAGCTGCTCGAGGCGCACGAGGCGGCCCTGTTCCCGTTCGACCACGTGTTCGTGCTCCACGCCAACGACGGCGAGTTCCCCAAACGGCCCGGGATCAGCTGGCTTTTCACCGATGCCGAGTTGACCACACTGGCGGAAACGGGCCTGCCCGTGACCGACCGGGCGGAATGGCTCCGGAGAGAACGGGTCCTCTGGCACGCCGTGGCCGCCGGCCCCGCGACGACCGTCACCTACCGCACGGCCGATCCCGACGGCGTGCCGTTGCTCCCCTCCCTCGTGGTGCCGCCGCATGACGCCGCCGTCGAGATCCCTCGCACGCGGTTCGTCTGGGACGAGCCGGTGACCGTGGCGCACGCTGACCGGCTCGCGATCCGGACCGTGCAGGAGGCCATGACCGGAGGCTCTGCGGCCCCGGTGGCGGTGCCGCGTGTCGCCCCGGTCCGCCGGGCCATCCTGGCCGCGGTCGCGGAGCGGGAGCGGCGCGCACAACTGGAGGGACCGTGGGGAGGGCTGCTGCGCGATCCCGCGGTGCTCGCGAACCTCGCTCGGCGGTTCGGCGACGATCGAGTGTGGTCCGCGAGCCAGCTCGAGGAGTACGGGACCAATCCCTTCATCTTCCTGCTCAACCGTGTCCTGCACCTCCAGGAGCTGGCCGAGGCCGAGGAGGACACGAGCGCCCTCACGTTCGGGGGCGTGGCGCACGAGATCCTCGAACGTTTCTACGGCGCATATGATGGTCCGTTTCCCGGGACGCTCGACACGACCACACGGGCGCGGTACGAGGAGATAGCCACGATCGCGCTGGCCCAGCGGGAGGCGCGGGGCGAGTGGCTCGGCCTGCCGGTGCTCTGGAGCATCACTCGCCGTGCAATCGTCTCGACCGTCGGAGACTACCTGGCGTGGGAGCTCGAGCGGTTCGGCGACCGCCGGCCGCACGCGCGGGAGTGGGCGTTCGGATTCGACGCGCCGGCGGTGATCGAGTGGCGGGACGTGACGGGCCAGACGGTGCGGCTGCACGTGCGGGGCAAGGTGGACCGGGTGGACCAGGACCGCGGCGGGGCGCTGCACATCGTGGACTACAAGTCGAATTTCACGCCGCCGGCCACGCACTTCGACGACGGCGCCGCGCTCCAGGCGCCGCTCTACATGCACGCGCTGGCGGCCCGCACGGGCAGCCCGGTGCGCACGGCGGAGTATCGCTCGCTCAAGAAGCAGAAGGCCGAGAAGCCCATTTCCTGGGGGAGCGAGCCGTTCGAGCGGGCGCTCGCCATCGCTTTCACCATTCCGGCCCGGGTGCGCGCGGGTCGCTTCGAACCGCGCGCGGCGGGGTCGATCAAGAAGTGGTTGGCGTGGTGGCCCGGCCCGGACATCCTGCGGGTGACCGAGTTGTGGCCGGACGGGAGCCGCTTCGATGAGTGACGTGCGGTGGACCCGCGAACAGGCAGCCGCCATCACGTCGGGCACCCACACGCTGCTCGAGGCGAACGCCGGCACCGGCAAGACGACCACCGTGGTCGGCGCCATCCTCTGGCGCCTCGGCGTGGATATCGGCGGTGACGAAGCGGGCCGCCCGATCCCGCCGTGTCCGGTTGAGCAACGGCTGCGGCTCGAGCAGATCGCCGCGATCACGTTTACCGAGAAGGCCGCGTACGACCTCAAGCGCAAGCTGCGGAGCGAAATCGAGTCCCGGGTGCCGCGGCTCCTCTGGGACCTCGACCGCGCCGCCATCGGCACGATCCACTCCTTCTGCGGTGAGCTGCTGCGCGACCAGGCGCTGCGATTCGGCCTCGACCCGACGTTCGCCACGCTGGACGAGCGCGAGGCGGCGCTCGAGCTCGAGACGCGGGCGGAAGAGGTCATCTTCGACGCGCTGACGGCGGGCGACGAGCCCGTGATGGCGCTGGTGGAGTGCTTCGGCCGCGCCCGCGCCGAGCACAAGAAGGGCGCCTCGGGCTTCCTGCTCGCCGTGCACCACGACCGCCGCTGGCATCACGATCGGTGGGCGGCCTGGACCGCCGGCGGGGCACTCGACTGCGACCGCCTGAAGACCCTCGTGCCGGGGTGGAGCGAGAAGGACGACCTCCCCGTGGCGCAGTGCGCGGCGCTGGCCCGGCTCTCGGACGAGCTGGACCGGCGGTGGGCCGCCTGGCTCGCCGACGAGCACGTCCGTGACTTCGATGCGCTCATTCTCGATACCCGCCGGCTGCTCATGGACCCACGGATGCGCCCGGCCCTCGACGCCATCCGGCGCCGATTCGGCCTGCTGGTCATTGACGAGTTTCAGGACACGGACGGCGCGCAACGTGACATTGCGTTCCAGGTCGCGGCACTCGGCGGCCCGAAGGGGAAAGGGCCAACGTTGCTGCTGGTGGGCGACCCCAAGCAGAGCGTCTACCGGTTCCGCCACGCGGACGTAAACGTCTGGAACGAGGTGAGTGCCCGCTTCGAGCGCGATGGCCTGGCCCGGCTGCCGCTCACCCACAACTTCCGCAGCGCCGCGCCGGTGGTGGAGTTCGTGAACCGCACGTGCCGGCCATCGTTCGCCGCGGTGGGGGCCATGATCGAGCGCAGCGGGCTCACCAGCCGCGTGCCGTACCGCGGCCTCGCGGCGGCGCGGGACGATCGGGAGCGGTCCACCGTCGAGTGGCTCGTGTCGGGCGGCACTGCCGCCGAGCGGCGGGCGCTCGAGGCCGAGATGGTCGCCGCCCGCATCCGGGACTTCGTCGTGGACGAGGTCAAGGGCGACCGCAACGGGATCGAGATCGTGGACCCGGCAGCCGGCACGCCGCGTTGGTGCCGATACGCCGACATCGCGGTGCTGTTCCGCACCCGGCACCCCGTCGAATACCTCACGCCGGCGCTCGAGGCGTATGGGGTGCCGTACTATCTCGCGGGAGACGCGGGGTTGATCGAGCGGATGGAGATCCTGGACGTCCTGACCCTGTTGCGCGTGCTCGAGAACCCGCTCGACGACCTGCGGGTGTTCGCGTTCCTGCGGTCCCCATTCGTGAGCCTGCGGGACGAGGTCATTGCGCGGATCCGGCTCGACGCCCTGCATCGCCCGCTGATCCACGCCGCGCGCGACTACGCGGCCACAGGAACCTGGTACCCCGCGCCGGAACACGAGGGCATCGCGGCGGTGGAACGGGAGGCGCTCACGAACGGCGTCAGGATCGTGGACGAGCTGTCGCGCCTGCCGTCACGCGTGCCGATCCACCGCCTCGCCGAGGAAGCCATCGAGCGCACCGGATACCGGCTGCACCTGCTGCTGCACGCCGAGTCGGCCGGCCGGCTCGCGAACCTCGAACGGTTCATCGCCCTGCTCGAGGGATTCCGGAACCACACGGTCGGCACGTTCCTGGAGATCTGGGAGCACTGGGCCGACCGGGACGTCGGGATTCCCCAAGCGCCGCTCTACAGCCGCAAGGACAATGTTGTCACGCTCAGCACCATCCACTCGGCCAAGGGCCTCGAGTGGCCGGTCGTCTTCTACGTGGACACGCACGGGGGGTTATCGGACCGGGCGACCGGCGAGTTGTGGCATGACCGCGACCTTGGACCGGTGCTGTGCCCCAAGCAGGACGACCGTGGGGCGCGAACGGCGCAGCTGGCCCAGCGGTGGAACGCGGAGGATACCGCCGAAGAGGCGCGGGTGCTGTACGTCGCGGCAACGCGGGCGCGGGACCGGCTCGTGGTGGCCCTGCCGTCCGACAAGCCGAAAGGCGCCGCGGCGTGGCTGGCATCCGGGATCGACGCGTCGGTGGTGACCACACGGGCGGTGCCGGACGTCGAGAAGCCGCCGCCACCCCTCGAGCCGTGCCTCGACTGGCTGGACGTCGTCGTGCCGGCGCCCGGCGTACCCTCCAGGCTGTCCGCGCCGATCCGGGCGGGCCGGTTGCGGCGCTTCCGGTCGGCCACGGAGATCATGTCGCGACTGCGCAGTCGTAACGAGTGGCGCGCGAAGTACCTGCACGGGATCGAGCCTGCGTGGTGGTTCGCGCGGCCCGAGGCCGACGGAGCGGACGGTGTCCCGGCGACCGTGCGGGGCATCGTCATCCATGGCGTGCTCGAGCGCATCCGCGAAGAGTCGGAGCTGGCGGACCTGCTCGAGGTGACGATCGGGGCACTCGACGCCCCGGACCTCGAGGAGCGCCTCGGCCCCGGCACGGCGTACCGGAATGCGCTCGAGGCGGAGCTGCAGCGGGTGATCTCGAGCGACGAGTGGCGCTGGTACACCGAGGGGGACCATCGGCGCGAGCTGTGGTTCGTGGACTTCCGGCGGGGCGGCACCTGGCATACGGGCGCGTTCGACCTGTTCCGTCCCGGCGAGCCCCGCTCCCTGATCGTGGATTTCAAGACGCACGCCATTTCGGCGGCGGAGGTGGACGCGACCGCGCGGGATTACGGCGCGCAAATCGCCCTGTACCGTCGTGCTGCGAGGGCCGCCGGCCGGCCGGCCGATGTCCGGCTCCACTTCACGGGGCCCGGCGTGGTATGGGAGGGAGGGAAGTAGTGCCCCGCCACCATCTTCTCACCCTCTGGAACCCCGCCTACCGGGATGACGCCATGGAGGCGCATCTCGCGATCCTGCGGGACGGCGTGCGGCGGTACCGCGAGGCGTCCCGAGACGAGGATGCGGAGGACCGGGTCTTCGTGTGGTGGGGCAAGGTGCGCTCGTCGAGCAGGTACCAGGAGCTGCCGCATCTCGATCAGATCCTTGCCCTCGACACCGAGCTGGCGCAGGAAGGTGCCGAAGCGGAGACGCATCTCTATCTCACCGACTACCGATCGCTGTACGTGGCCCACGTAGGCGAAATCGCCCGGGACGACCCGCAGGCGGACGAGGCGGAGCGGGCGCACGTCCCGGAGTACTACGCACGGCAGGGGCTCACGTGCGACTGCTGGTTCCGGCTGTGGGACATCCGCCGTCTCATCACCGATGACACCCCGTCGGTGGTGGCGGAGCTGAAGAAGCTCCGCAACGTGCGCTATCACGACCGGCCGGTCTCGATCTACGGCGGCATGGTCGAGCTGCCGCTCCTGGTGACCGAGTCGGAGGAGGTCCGCTGGTTCGACCGCGAGGTGCGCGACCGGCTCACCGACGGGAAGTTCTGGGTCGAGTTCGACGCCGAACGGGTGGGCATCGGGCTGCTCGAGCGGGAGCTGCGCGAGAACCTGTTTGGCGATCCCGCATGGGAGGCGTTCGATCCCGCGACCCGCTCGTTCATTGCGGCGGGAGAGAAGATCTGGCGTGATCACGCCGCGGATCCCGCGTTCGACTTCAGCCCGGTGATCGTGGAGTTCGGCAAGGCGCTCGAGGTGCGGTGCAACTGGGTGCTGCGTCAGGCGCTCCAGGGGGCGCCGCCCGAGGTGCGCGTCGTGAACGTCGATGGAAAGTCCACGGATGTCACCCGCGGCACCCTGCTCCCGCTCGGTCAGCTCGCCCGCGTGCTCGGCGATTCGCAGGCCGTCAACGAGCGGTGCCGCCGGAAGCTCAAGAGCGGCGATTGGTTCTCGGCGAGCGTTCCCCCCATCCTGGACGCGCTTGCGAAGCTCCGTAACCCCGGCTCCCACTCGGCGCGCGTGGACCGTGAAGCGGCGGGACAGTGGCGCCGTCAGCTCATGGGTGTCGGCTGCGAAGGGGAGTTCGTCCGACTGGCCCGGGTGACTTAGCCGTTGGCCGTTGGCCGTTTGCCGTTGGTACTACCCTCGGGCCCGGGTGGCATTGCACGGCTGCCTCGCCCTCCGGCGAGGGCACAGGCAGCCGGTCAAGGAACCACTGCACAAGTCGAACGGTGGTCGCGGAGGACGC
>DAINBS010000131.1:0-8385 GCA_036732805.1 Gemmatimonadales bacterium
GTGGCACCACGCGCAGAGAGTCGCTGGCGGCCGCGGGGAGCTGCCCGGCTCGAAATCGCAGGGCGATGGTCTGCTCCATCCGTCGCATCCGGTAACGGCCGTTCTCGTCCGCGCGCACGCACGTGGTGTCGAGTCCGAAGGCGCATACCTCGGCATGCGGGACGGGGCTCCCGTTGTCGGCGAGGTACACGGTGCCCTCCACCAGCGCGGTTTTCGGACCGAAGCCAAGGAGCGCACAGCCCGTCAGGGCCGCCGTCGCCGCAAGTGCAAGCAGGTGGCGGGATTGCATGGTGCGTAAAGCTGACAGCGGCGTCCTGCGGGGCGCAAGGTGGCGGCTACCGACCGCCGCGCGCGCCGGCTAGGTTGCGGACCCGTTCACGGAGCCGCGCGCCTGCGCGGCGGCCGCACGGGTCATCAGGGAGGCGCTGGATCATGCGCGTCACGCTCGCGGCACTGACGATCATTGCTGTGGCCTGTGGTGGCGGGGAGCCCCGTGGGGCGGGCGAGACCGAGGCCGCGGTCGAAACGCCGGCGCCGCCGGCCCCGACTCCGGGTGTGGTGACGGGTGCCATGCACGAGATACGGATGCTCGGCACGGACGATGGACGATTCATCTATGAGCCCGCGTCGCTCTTGATCAAGGTGGGCGACCACGTGCGCTGGATCAACGTGAGCGGTGGGCCGCACAACGTCGCCTTCTACCCCGACCGGATCCCTCCGGGCGCGGGTGACTTCCTCCAGGCGGCTATGACGCGGCGGATCGGCGACCTGGCGGGCGAGCTGCTGTTCGAGGCCAACGCGGTCTTTGAGATCGGATTCGCGGGCGCGCCGCCGGGGACCTACGACTACTTCTGCACCCCGCACGAGATGCTGGGGATGAAGGGACAGCTGACGATCCTGCAATGAACGGCGGGATAAGGGCGGGAGAGGGCGGGATGAACAGGCGGGATGAACGGGCGGGATGAACGGGCGGGATGAAACAGCCGGGATGGAGCCTCATCCGGCTTCATCCCGCCTCATCCCGCTATCCCGCCGCCGGTCCCACATCACCCCCGCCGCCCATCCCGCCATCCCGCCGGCCGCCAGCCCCCCCACCGCATCCACCACGTAGTGCATCTGGCAGTAGACCACGGCAAGCGTGAGCAGGACGAATGGCGCGAGGGTGATCCACCCCAGCATGCGCCTCACCTGGAACGCCGCGATCACGGTGGCGCACGTCGCCGCCACGTGTGACGACGGGAAGGCCGTCCCCACCGACGAGCCGAGCCCGAGGATGCCGTACACCAGGCGCGCGCTCCAAACCTCGCGCACCGGTCCGGTCGGGTGGTCGAACACCCAGTTCGGGCCGGCAACCGGGAAGAGCGCGAACACCACGTAGCACAGCACGAACGCGGTGATCGTTGCACCGATCACCCGCCGCGCGCCCATCCAGTCGCCACACGCCGCGAGATAGGGGGCGGGCAGGAGGATCGTCGGATAGTAGGCGAAGTACGCCAGGTGCAGCAGGCCCGACAGGAACACCGACGGGTACCGGCGGATCAGGTCGTACGACGGCTGCCCGCCGAAGAGCGCCGCCTCCCAGCCTTGCACGAGCGCTTCGTTGCCCCCGATCTGCCCCGGGGGGAGCGCCGCATTCAGCACACCGAGGGCGCTGTACATCCCCGCGAACAGCACGAGGGGGTAGAAGGTGTGGACCAGCCGGCCGAACCGGCTCGGCCGCTGGTTCATGCGGAGCGCGACGAGCAGGACCCCCACCAGGACGCAGGCGAGCAGCAGCCAGGCGTGATTGGCCGTGGGGACGCCGCGGGCCAGGATCACGATCGCAAGGAAGAGATGGTAACCGGCCAACGCGAGGTCGGTCGGCGTCAGAGCCATCGGTGATCCCGGTACCAGGCCGCCGTGCGCGGGATTCCCGAGGCCAGGGCGTGCTCGGCCCGCCAGCCCGTGTCACGCTCCAGCGGGGCGGGGGAGCACGCGAACGAGACCGCGAAGAACTCGTTCGCCTTGTCGGCGGTGAGCACGGTCGCCTTCCCCGCGAGCAGGGCCGCCGTCCCCGTGAGCCAGAGTGCGGCACGCGCCGGCGCGCCGGGGATGGAGAGCATGCGTGGCAGCCGCCCGTCGGTGCGGACCGCACGCGCCACCGTCGTAATGAACGTGCGCTGGTCCGTGAGCTCCGGGTGGGTGGCGTAGTACACCTTGCCGCTGGCGGCCGGGGATTCCGCGGCCGCGATGAGCGCCCGGGCCACGTCGTCCACGTAGATGAAGGTCAGCTCCTGGCGGCCGTCCGCGAACACCGGCATCACCGGCCCCCGCACCATCCGGAACACACGCAGGAACTCGACGTCGCGCGGGCCGTACACCGCGGGCGGCCGCACGATGGTCCACGGGAACGCGCTCGCCCGCACGGCGATTTCCGCCGCGACCTTGCTCGCCCCGTAGTGCGTCACCGGTGCGGGATGCTCGTGCCCTTCGTGCGGAACACCGCGCCGGGCGGGACCGGCGGCGGCGAGCGAGCTGACGAGGACGAAGCGGCTGATCGTGGCTGGAACATGGCGCAGGACCGTCTGGGTCCCGCCCTCGTTCACCGCGAAGAACTCCGCCCGGGAACGGGCGCTCGTGATCCCCGCCACGTGGAACACGACGTCGCAGCCGTCGCTGGCTTGCCGGATCGCGGTGGGCGCGTCGAGGTCGCCTTGTACCAGGCGGGGGCAGCGGACGGGAAAGAGCGACTCGGCCTTGGCGGGATTGCGGACGAGGCAGGTCACGTCGTGTCCGGCGGCCAGGAGGTGCTCGACCAGATGCGAGCCCACGAAGCCCGTGCCGCCGGTGACGAACGCCCTCACGCCAGCGGACGATCGTAGAAGCGCAGGGTCTTGTACGCCTCGAAGCCCATGCGGAGCAGTCCGTTGGTCATCGCCGTGTTGTCCTCGAGGATCCAGCCCGCCTCGGCCCAGCGGTGGCCGAGCGCGTACCCTTTCTCCCAGATCCAGTGGTACATCAGGGCGTCGGCCCCGGACATGCGGTGCTCCGGGAGGAGGCCGAGCGCCCAGATGCGGATGCGAGTCACCTTCCGGGCCGCCCAGAGGATCTTGAGCACGCCGGGGAAGAGCCGGCCGGACGGATTGGTCTTCAGCGCGACGTTGAGGTCGGGCAGCGCCGCCGCGAATCCGATCGTCTTCCCCTGCTGCTTGCAGAACACGACCAGGTCCGGGACCACCACCGGCTTGAGTTGCGCCGCAAGGTAGTCCACCTCGGCGTCGGTCATGGGCACGAAACCCCAGTTCTTGTCCCACGCCGAGTTGTAGATGGCCTTGATGGTCTCGATGGCCTCGTCCCACTGGCGCATGTCGAGCTTGTGCAGCGTGATCTTCTTGCGCTCGGCCATCAGCCGCGCGCCCCGGACGAGCCGCTCCGGGATCTCGGGGTTCGTGAGCTGGTACTGGAACATGTCCTTGGCCTTCACGAACCCCGCACGCTCGACCAGGTCGACGTAATAGGGCGGATTGTGGGGGTTGAGCAGCGTGGGGGGGGTGTCGAACCCGCGCACGAGGAGCCCGCACTCGTCGTTGGTCGAGAACGAGGCGGGCCCGCGCAACGTGTCGAGACCGCGCGGCCTGAGCCACGCCGCCGCGGCGTCGAACAGCGCGTCAGCCACCGCCTGGTCGTTCGCGCACTCGAAGAATCCAAAGAAGCCGACCTTGTCGTCGTGGAACTCGTTGTGCGCGCGATTGTGGATGACGGCGATCCTCCCCAGGATCTCCGCCCCTCCATCCCTCTGGTTCTCGGCGAGATAGTACTCCGCCCCGGCGCGATGAAAGAACGGGTTCTTCCGCCGGTCCAGCATCTTCCTCACGTCCATGCGCAACGGGGGGACCCACAACGGATCCCCCCGGTGAAGCGCGTATGGGAAAGCGATGAAGCGGCGGAGGTCGGCGGCCGTACGGACGGGCCGGACGCTCACATCGGTCAAATGATGCCCATCCCCTTTCCGAGGGTCGCGAACTGCTCGAGGGCGAAGTCGATCTGGCCCGCTGTGTGGGTGGCCATGAGACTCGTGCGCAGCCGGCACTCGTCGGGCGGCACCGCGGGCGGCACGACGGGGTTGGTGAACACGCCGGCGTCGAACAGCCGGCGCCAGAATACGAAGGTGTTCTCGAGCGTACCGATCAGCACCGGGACGATGGGCGTCTGCGTGGGACCGATGTCGAAGCCCAGCGACCGGAAGCCGTCCTGCAGCCGCCGCGTGTTCTCCCACAGCCGGGTGCGGCGCTCGGGCTCGGCGATCATCACGTCGAGGGCCGCGAGCACCCCGGCCGTGTTGGCGGGGGGCAGGGCGGCCGTGAAGATGAGCGGCCGCGAGTGGTGCTTGAGGTAGTGGATCACCGACTCGGTGGCCGCCACGAAGCCGCCGATGGACGCGAGCGACTTGGAGAACGTGCCGACGATGAGGTCCACCTCGTCCTGCATGCCGAAGTGGTGCGCCGTGCCCTCGCCGTTGGGGCCGAGCACGCCGATCGAGTGGGCATCGTCCACCGCCAGGGCCGCGCCGTGCTTCTGCGCCACCTTTACGAGCCCGGGGAGGTCCGCGATGTTGCCTTCCATGGAGTACACGCCGTCCACGATCACCAGCTTGCCGCGGTCGCCGTGGCGCGAGAGCCGCAGCTCGAGCTGGTCGAGGTCGCCGTGATTGAACCGCTCGGTTTCGCCGAACGACATCTTGGCGCCGTCCACGATGGAGGCGTGGTCCAGCTTGTCCAGGAACACGATGTCGCCGCGGCCCACGAGCCCCGAGATGACGCCGAGGTTGGCCTGGTAGCCGGTGGAGAAGATGAGCGCCGCCTCCTTGCCCAGGAACTGGGCGAGCCGGGCTTCGAGCTGCTCGTGGAGGTCGAGCGTGCCGTTCAGGAACCGGCTGCCGGTGCACCCGGACCCGAACATCTCCAGGGCCCGGCGGGAGGCTTCGAGGACGTGCGGGTGGTGCGTGAGGCCCAGGTAGTTGTTGGACCCCATCATGACCCGTTCCTTCCCTTCGATCAGCACGACCGTGTCTTCGGCCTTGGAGATCGCCTTGAAGTACGGGTACAGGCCGGCGGCCTGGATTTCGCGTGCCTTCGTGAAGCCCTTACATTTGTCGAAGAGCACGACGTGTTGGAGTGTATGCGTGTCCACGGTTCCTCGGGGCATGCAAGTTCGACGAGCCCCGGCGGAGGCCTGGGCCCGGTAAACCCTCCGATTCTACCGCTGTTGCGAAACCGACACAAGACCCGTCGCACATGGGCCATCTTCGTGCTGCTGGCGGTGTTAGCCGCTCCACGGCCGTGTGCGGCCCAGCTTGCTCCCGAGCCCATCCCCTCGGTCCGCGCGGGCGACGTGGTGGCGTTGGCGGCGGGAACGGCGCTGGCCCTGGCCCCGCGGCTGCTGGGCTGGGGCCGCGACAGCGCGCCGTGCGCGCCGTGCGACCGCGCTACGCTGGCAGCGATTGACCGTTGGGCGCTGCATGAAGACCGACCGTTCTGGGGGGCGGCAAGTTGGATTGTCCTCGGCGCCTTGGTTGTGGGGGGGGCCGCCGATGTCGCCTCACGGGATTCGGGGGGACCGTATGTGACGGGGATGGCAGAGTCCCTGGTCTGGACCACCGCGGCGACTGCGGTGTTGAAGGTGGGAGTCGGGCGGCTGCGGCCGGTGATGTACACGGCGCGTGCTCCGGAGGCCGCCCTCGATACGGACAACCTGCGGTCCTTTCCGTCGGGGCACGCGTCCGCCGCCTTCGCGGTGGCCACCGCGTACTGGCTTGCGCGGCGCGATCTGAACGGCGAGCCGGGCGTCGCCGGCTGGTGCGCCGCGGGCGCCGCGGCGACGGTAGCCTTGCTTCGGGTCGTGGGCGGGAAGCACTTTCCCACCGATGTGCTGGCCGGCGCCTTGCTGGGAATCGCCGGAGGGGCGGCGGTGCATGCGATCAAGTTCTGACGGAGGCCGCGTGACGAATCGGCACAGGACCCGGTTGTGGGCGGGGTTGGGGCTCGCGGCGCTCGCCACGGCGTTCACCCCTGGCCCGGCCGGCGGGCAGGCCGTCGAACTGGTCCGGACGTCCGATGGCCGACTGCTCGACCTGCCGGAAGACGGCGCGTGGCGCGTGCGGGCCCGGGCGGTCGCGCGGCTGCGCGCGGAGCTGCGTGCCCAGGGCAACTTCCCGCGTCTCAACGCGGCCCTGCGTGCGGACGGGCCGTCGCCGGCACCGGCCGCCGTGGAAGGCGTGATGCGCGTCCCGGCTCTGATGATCGGCTTCGCCGACACCGATACGACCACGCTCCCGCGCGCGGCGCAGTACGATTCACTCTATTTCGGCCTCACCCCCCCCACCGGACGCTCCTATTCGTTGCGGACGCTCTACCGCGAGATGTCCAACGACCTGCTCGACGTGCAAGGCCAGGCGCTCGGGTGGGTCCTGGGCGACAGCGCCGCGTCGTACTACCTCGGTGCGTGCGGCTCCGCGAACGCAATCGATTGCTCGACGGGGCAGGCCCGGCTGTGGGCGCTGTGGAGCGGGGCGCTCGCGGACCTCGATGCGAGCGTGGACTTCGGCCAGTTTGACAACGACGGGGCGGACGGCATCCCCAACTCCGGCGACGATGACGGCTTCGTTGATGTGCTGCAGCTGGTGCAGCCCGTGGTGGGTGGGGAGTGCGGTGGCACCGGCGTGTGGGCACACCGCTGGTTCCTGAGCGCGCTCACTGGGACGGTCTATCAGACCGACGATCCCGCCGCGACTGGTGGCGCCGCGATCCGGATCAACTCCTATTTCGTCGCGAGCGGCGTCGGTGGGGCGGGGCCCGGGAACCGCAGCGGATGCGCTAGCCCGAGCCAGATCTCCGGCGTCGGCACGACGGCGCACGAGTTCGGTCACGCCCTCGCCCTGCCCGATCTGTACGACACCGGCGGCGGGACGGAGGGGATTGGCGAGTGGGGGCTGATGGGCTCCGGCGGCTATACGAGCGCCAACAGCCCGGCGCACTTCGAGGCGTGGTCCAAGGAGCAACTGGGGTGGGTCACCGTGCAACCCCTCGCGGATGCGGGAACGCAGATGCTCCCGCCCGTCGTGAGCGGCGACATCGTCTATCTCGTGCGGCCGGCAGCCGGCGTCGCCAATCCGCGCGGCGAGTACTTCCTGCTCGAGAACAAGCAGGCCGTGGGGTCCGATACCGCCAACATGCTGACCGGCGGCAACGCGGGTCCCAAGCAGGGCGGGTTGCTCATCTGGCACATCGACTCCACCAAGGTCACCACTGGCGGGAACGGCGTGAACTTTGGCTCGCCGCACGGCGTTGCCCTCGCGGAAGCGGATGGGCTCGGGCAGCTCCAGCTCACGAGTGGCGGAAACCGGGGGGACGCCGGGGATGCCTATCCGGGCAGTCAGTCGAGGACCAGGTTTGCCAACGCCACCACTCCGGCCGCTACCAAGAACGCGGACGGGGCCTTTGCCGGCATGCTCATCGACTCGATCCGGCAGGTGACCCCCGGTGGGGCGGTGGCTCTCCGGGTGCGCCTCGGGATGCCGCTCCTCGTGACGACCACGGGCCCGGGCGCCGTCAACTCGAATCCGACCGTCCCATCCGACACGGTCCTGCCCCTTGGCTCACCACTGACACTGACGGCGGTCGCGAACACCGGGGCGCTCTTCGATGGCTGGTCGGGTGACACGACCACCTCCAACGCCACCTTGTCCCTCACGATGAGCCGGCCGTGGAGCGTACAGGCGATCTTCGCCGCGGTGCTCGCGGCCGCGCCCATCAACGCTCCCCAAGCGGTGATGGGGGCCGCGTACCTGCTTCCCCTGTCGGCAACCGGCGGGGGCGCGAACTACGCATGGAGCCTCCAGAGCGGCACTCTGCCCAAGGGCGTCACGGTCAGGACCACGGGCTCGATCGCGGGAATCCCGGAGGAGACCGGGAGCTTCCCGATCACGGTGCGCGTCACGTCCGGTGCGCAGACCGCTGATCAGTCGCTCACGCTGAACGTAGGCGCGCCGGCGCTCGCCACCGCCGACGTCCTCAGCTCCCTACTCGGCACGAGCGGGAGTCTCACCGCGGACGAGATCCGTTATCTCGACCTGCTGGGCAACCGCAACGGCCGGTACGACGTGGGCGACTTCCGCGCGTTCATCGACAAGACCGGCGGCGCGGTGAGCGCCGAGGTCATGGCGGAGCTGCTCCGGAAGGAAGGTGCGCGATGAAGCCGCTCGTGCAGCGTGCAGCGTGCAGGGTACAGCGGTGTCCGCGCTCGAGCGTACGGCGAGTTGCTGTGGCGCTGGCAATCCTGGGACTGGGAGGCTGCGATTCGGGGCCCAAGGCCGGCGAGGTCGTGTTCAACCTGACCACGCCGAACCTG
>DAINBS010000132.1:0-8347 GCA_036732805.1 Gemmatimonadales bacterium
GATGGCGCCGGTGCCGTACTCCATCAGCACGTAGTCCGCGATCCAGATCGGCACCGACTCGCCGGTAGCCGGGTTCCGCGCGTACGCGCCGAGGAAGACGCCGGTCTTCTCCTTGGCGCCCACCTTCCGCGTGACGAGGTCCATGTCCTGCGCCTGCCGCCGGTACGCGTTCACGGCCGGCCGGCGCTCGTCCGCCGTGAGCCGCTCCACCAGCGGGTGTTCCGGCGCCAGCACCACCCAGGTGGCGCCGAACACGGTGTCCGGGCGCGTGGTGAACACGACGATCGGCTCGCCGATGGGCGTCTCGAAGCGCAGCTCGGCGCCGTCGGACCGGCCGATCCAGTTGCGCTGGGCGGTGCGCGTGCTGTCGGACCAGTCGAGCGTCTCGAGGTTGTCGAGCAGCCGCTGCGCGTACTTCGCGATGGCAAAGAACCACTGCTCGAGCACGCGCTGGGTCACGAGCGTCTCCGGATGCCGCTCGCAGTAGCCGTTGATCACCTGCTCGTTGGCGAGCACCGTCTTGCACTCGGGGCACCAGTTCACCGGCGCCGCCTTCTTGTAGGCGAGCCCGGCCTGGTAGAGCTGCAGGAAGATCCACTGCGTCCAGCGGTAGTACGCCGGGTCGGTGGTGGAGACCTCGTGCTCCCAGCTCACCATCAATCCCACGCGCCGCAGCTGCTCGCGGAACCGGGCGATGTTGCGCGGGATCAGCTGCGACGGGTGCGTGTTGACCTTGAGCGCGTAGTTCTCGGAGTGAATCCCGAACGCGTCGAACCCGATGGGCTCGAACACGTCGTGCCCGCGCAGCCGGCGGTAGCGACCGTGGATGTCGGTTCCCACGAACGCGAACACGTTCCCCACGTGCAGGCCCTCGGCCGAGGGATAGGGGAACATCATGAGGTTGTAGTAGGGCCGGGGCGCGGTGGCGACGGCTACGCGGTTGGTGCCGCGTTCCTGCCACCGCGCGCGCCAGCGCGTCTCGACCGCCTGCGGATCGTACGATCCCGCGTCATGCTGGGTAGCCATAGCCGCTGAATTTACAAAGGGTTGGGCTGACTTGCCGAGCGCGCGGAGCGGCGCCTACCTTTGGGGCGCCATGGCCGCCACCTCCCGCCTGCGCACCGCCATCGTCGCCATAGCCATCCCGGCCGTCGTCGTGATGATCGGCGTCGGCGCCATCCTCGCGATGCAGTTCACCGCCGGGAGGATCGAGGACGCCGTCACGAACGGCCTGTCCGCCACGGCGCGCCGCGGCGCGGTGGACATCTCGGCCTTTCTCGCCGATCGGCGCCGCGACCTGCGCGCGTACGCGAACGCCCCCGGGGTGATCGCCGCGGCGCGCGCGGCCCGCCGGGACGTGCAGACCCTGGGGCTCGCCCGCCTCTCCGCGGACATGCTCGAAGAACGGTACGCCGAGCGCCGGCTGCTGAGCGGCGATCAGGACCTGCGGCGGTTCCTCCAGATCGTCCGGGACAGCGCGGAGTTCGCGGACCTCACCCTCGCCGACGCCAACGGGCTCGTCATCTCGGCGGCGAGCGATCCCGTGCGGTTCGTGCATGCGCAGGAACCCTGGTGGCGGGAGGCGATGACGACGGGTGTCCACGTCGGGACGCCCCAGTTCGACGAGGTGGCGCGGGTCGCCGTGCTGGAGATCGCCGTGCGGGTGGACGATCCGGCGGGCGGCTCACCGCTCGGCGTGCTGCGCGGCGCGGTCAGGCTCGCCTCGGCCCGGCTGCGCGCAGACGACGATCTGGCGGCCGTTTCCGAGATCGTGGACACCACCGGCCGGACCGTGGTGACGCGCGACAGCACCCGCCTGCTCCGGCCCTCGCCGGTCGCGTCCCATCTGCCCACCGATCATCGCGCCGCCATCGTGCGGGCCCCGCTCGACCGAGGCGACGAGTGGGTGATCGTGATGGTCCCCGACTTCGCCGGCCGCTGGTGGTCCGTGGTGCGCGCGCCCACCGCCGTCGCCTTCCGCGGCGCGGCCTCCGTGCGGCTCATCATCGGCGTCGCGGCGGGCGGCGTGCTCGCGCTCATGGTGGCCGGCCTGTGGTGGGTGGCAGGGTGGCTGGACCGACGCATCACATTCCCGCTCGAGGGCGCGGCGGCGGTGGCCCAGCGGGTGGCGGGCGGCGACCTCACCGCGAGCGTGCCGACGCTCACCGCGGGAGCGGGCGAGGTGGACGAGCTGCTCGACGGCCTCCGGACCATGGTGTCGGAGCTGCGGGGCGTGGTCGCGGGCATCCGCACGTCGGCCGAGGAGCTCGCGGCCATGGCGCAGCAGATCTCGGCCAGCACGCAGGAGATGTCCGCGTCCACCGAGGAGATGGCTTCCACCTCCCAGCGCCTCTCGGACCAGTCCACGGATCAGGCGGGGCAGGTCAAGAAAGCGGCGACCGATGCCGAGCGGATCCTGGCCATCGCCACGCAGCTCGCCGAAGGCGCGAAGCTCGCCGCGGGGCGCAGCGCGGAACTCAAGGACACCGCCGACGGCCACCGCGGCCGGCTCGTGGCCGGGAGCGAGCGGCTCGCCAAGCTCGCCGAGGAGGTCGAGCACAGCGCCGTCGAGGCGGAGACGCTGGCCGGCTTGTCGGCCGAGGTCCAGCAGTTCGTGACGCAGGCGCGGACCGTCGCCACGCGCACGAACATGCTGGCGCTCAACGCGGCCATCGAGGCCGCGCGGGCGGGGCCCGAAGGCGCGGGCTTCGCGGTGGTCGCCGACGAAGTCCGCAAGCTGGCGACGCAGGCCGCCCAGGCCGCGCAGACGACCTCCGAAACCGTGGGCCGCGTGCTGCTGGGCGTGCAGAGCACCCGCGAACGGCTCCGACGGCTCGCGAGTGAGAGCACGGCCGTGCGCGCGGTCGCCGACGACGCCGCCCGCGGGCTCGTGGACATCACGGAGCGCGCCGTCGAGAGCAGCACGTGGGCGAACGAGATCGCGCAGGCGGCGGGGGAGGCGCAGGCCCTCGTGGCGGAGATCACGGACCGGCTGCGGCTCGTGTCCGAAGGGACCGAGAACGCGGTGGCCGCGATCGAGGAGATCGCCGCCGCGGCCGAGGAGCAGAGTGCCTCGACGCAGGAGATCGCGGCGTCCGCCTCCCACCTGGCGGAGGCGTCGGAGCGGCTGAATGCGGGCGTGAGCCGGTTCCGGCTCGCCGAAGCCGCCGAGGCCCAGCCGGGAGACTAGGCGATCGTCAGCGGTCGCCGTTCAGCTCCATCACCCGCACGTCCACCACGTCCGGCAGTTCCCCCAGCCGGCGAATCACGTGCGCCGGGAGCGGCTGGTCCACGGCAATGGCGGCGAGGGCATCCGCGGCCGCGGGCAGGCGCGACTGGTGGTACACGCCGATGTTGGCGCCCGCGTCGCCCAGGACCGTCCCGACGCGCCCGATCACGCCCGGCACGTCCCGGTTCCTGAGCACGAGGAGATGCCCCTCAGCCGGCACGTCGACGGCGTACCCGTTGATCTGGACGATCCGGGGCCGGTCCGCGACGAGGGCGCCCGCCACCACGGTGGCGGTCCCGCCGTGGCGGACGGCGACCGTGACGGTCGTTTCGTAGCCGGGGAGCGGCGCGCTCATCCGCCGGCTCAGGCGGATCCCACGCTCATCCGCCAGCGCCTGGGCGTTGATGATGCTCACGGACTGGAGTCCCATGGCGCCCAGGAGACCCTCCACGGCCGCCAGCTTGATCGGCCGCGGCGCTTCGTCGTCCACGCCCCCGTACTCCACGTCCACCGCCTCGACGGGCGCCGGAGCGAGCAGGGCCGCCATTCGCCCCAGCCTGCGGGCCAGATCGAGCAGCGGGCGGACGCGTCGCATCACCTCACCCGATACGCCCGCGACGTTCACCGCTCCGCCCACGTCGCCCTGTGCCAACGCCACCAGCACGGCCTGGCAGATCTCGAGGGCCGCCCGGTCCTGTGCCTCCTTGGTGGAGGCGGCAAGGTGCGGTGTGAGCAGCAGCCGGTCGGAGCCGCGGAGCGGCGAGTCGGCCGGGAGGGGCTCCGCCGCGAACACGTCCAGCGCGGCGCCGCCGAGCTGGCCGCTCGTCACGGCCGCGAGCAGGGCCGCTTCGTCCACCAGCTCCCCGCGCGCGGCGTTCACCACCAGCGCCCCGTGCTTCATCCGCCCGAGCCGCGCGCCGTCGAGCAGGTGCCGCGTGTCCGCGGTGAGCGGCAGGTGGAGGGTCACCGCGTCGGCGCGCGCGAGCACGTCATCCAGGGGCAGCAGCTCCACCCCGAGGTCCCTGGCGCGCTGCTCCGGCAGATAGGGATCGTGGGCGCAGACCTTCATGCCGAGCGCCCGGGCCACAGTGGCCACGTGCGCGCCGATCCGGCCGAGTCCGATCACCCCCAGCGTCTTCCCGCGCAGCTCGACGCCGGCGAACGTCTTCCGGTCCCAGGCGCCGGCGCGCATGCTGTGCGCCGCCCAGGGAATCCGGCGCACCAGTGAGAGCAGCAGCGCCAGCGTGTGCTCCGCGGCGCTCACCGTGTTGGCGCCGGGCGCGTTCAGCACCGCAATGCCCCGCCGCGTCGCCGCGGCGAGGTCGATGTTGTCCACGCCGATGCCGGCGCGGCCGATCACCCGAAGGGCCGGCGCCAGCGCGATCAGCTCACCGGTGACCTGCGTGTCCGAGCGGACCAGCAGGGCGTGGGCACGGGGCAGCAGCGCCCGGAGCGCCGCGGCGTCGCCCACGGCGCTCGCGAGCTCCACCTCCGGCTCGGCGCGCAGCACGGCGAGGCCCGCGTCGGCAATCCGGTCCGCGACGACGACGGTCCAGGTCATGTCGTCACCGTTTCGAGCATGGCGAGCGCCTCGGCAACGCGGGCGGGCGTGTGGTCACCCATGTGGCCGATGCGGATGGTCGAGTCCTTGAGCGGTCCGTAGCCCGTGCCGAGCGTCCAGCCTTCCTTGCGTGCCGCGCGCACGATCTCGCGGCCGGACCGGCCTTCCGGGACCCTGAGGCAGGAGACCGTCCACGAGCGGCGGCCGACGCGCGGCAGGAACCGATAGCCGAGGGCGCCGCCCGGTCCCTCCACCCACTCCTCCACGGCGCGCCGCATGGCGTCGTGCCGGGTCCAGCGGGCGCCGACCCCGCCCTCCAGCTCGATGCGGCGGCACTGCTCGGCGAGGGCGTAGAACAGGGACACGGCGGGCGTGTTCGTCGGCTGGCGCGCCGCGAACGCCTCGTCGTAGGCGAGCAGATCCAGGTACGCGCCGCGCCCGGGGAGCGTCTTTGCCCGCGCGAGCATGCGCTCCGACGCCACGCCCAGCGCGAGACCGGGCGGCAATGCCAGGGCCTTCTGCGATCCGGTGAATACGAAGTCGAGATCGAGCACGTCGGTTTCGACCGGCGAGCCGGCGAGCGACGTCACGGCGTCCACGAGCAGGAGGACCTCGCCGAACTCGCGGACCACCGCCGCCAGCTCCGGCAGGGGAGCAAGCGCCCCGGTGGACGTTTCCGAATGCACGAGGCTCACGGCGTCCACGTCCATGCGGCGCAGCGCGTCGTGCAGCATGTCGGGCTCCACCGTCTCGCCGAGCGGCACGTTGAGCCGGACCACCTCGTGGCCGCAGGCCTCCGCGATGCCCGCGAACCGGTCGCCGAAGGAGCCGGACACGAGGGCCAGCACGCGCTGCCGAATGCCGCAGCGCACCGCCATCTCCATGAAGCCGGTGGCCGAGCAGGACCCGATGAGCACGCGGCGCTCGGTGTGGAACAGCCGGCGGAGCGGCACCTCCATGCTTTCGACCAGCGACACCATCTCGGAGCCGCGATGCGGGATCATCTGGTGCGTCATCACCCGCAGGATGTCGGGATGGACTTCGGTGGGACCGGGGAGGAGGAAACGCCCAAAAGGGGGTTCTGTCATACGTGAAACGTGAAGCGTGATACGTGAAAAGAGAAGCGGGAGCGCCGTTTTTCGCTTCACGCTTCACGTTTCACGTCAGCGCACTCGCTCCAGCCTTTCATTGGGCCGATACTCCCGCCCCACCTTCGCGCAGGGCTTCCCGTTCACGAGCACGATGTCCGCCGTGAAGTCGAACCGGCCGCCGAAGAGCGACGAGCCCACCCCGTACGCGTCCGCGGGCACGCCCGCCGCTTCGAACGCGCGGATCTTGTCGACCGTGAACCCGCCCGACACCACGATCTTCACCCCGGTGAATCCCTCCGCGTCGAGCGCGCGGCGGACGTTCCAGACGAGGTGGGGGTTCACCCCCGTAGGGTCGAACGAGCCCATCTGCGGCAGCACCGAGGTGTCCACCAGGGTGTGCGAGGTGTCGAGCCGGACGCCGTAGAGGCGGTCGCCCAGCGCGCGGGCGACCTCGAGCGACGTCCGCACAGAGTCGTTCTCGAAGTCCACGAGGCTGATGAGCCGCACGTCGTCCGGGACGTGATCGGCGAACTTCTTCGTCGCGAGGACCGTGTCGCCCCCGTAGGCGGCGATGATGGCGTGCGGGACGGTGCCGATGCCCCTGCTGCCCCACCAGGATGCCTGCGCGTCAGTCGAAACGCCGATGGCTCCCGCGATGTGCGCGGCGTAGCCGTCGCCCGTCTGGACGAGCCAGTGATCGTGCCGGGCGGGGAAGAACATGACCTCCTTGGGATGGGCGGCTTCGACCACCAGGCGGGTGTTCGTGCCGACGCGGGTCCGGCGCGCGAGCACGCCCAGATACAGCGTCTCGAGGTGCGCGAACGCGTCGTACGGGCCTTCGATGGTCATGACCGTTTCCCACGGGGCGACCTCGTCGCCGTCGTACAGCGCGTGCACGACCAGGTCGTCCCACTCGAAGGCGCAGAGCTCGAGAATGGCGATCGCCTCGTCCAGGCCGCCCAGGAAGGCGTGGGCCTTGCCGAATACCTGCATGAGCACGCGGGGGCGGTGGTTGTCGGCGAGCAGGATCTCGCGCGCGCGCACGAAGTACTTGTCGGAGTAGTACCCCTCGCGCATGCGATCCACCGGCAGGTGGAAGATCGCCGCGTCGAGCCTGGGCCGTCGCGTCATGTCAGGTCACCTCTTCCCAGTCCGCCGGCAGGCGACGGCGGATGAGCCATCGCACGCCGAGCGCGTCGCGCAGTCCCCGCCACGCGCGGTTCCATATCCCGTATTTCGTGCGCCCGTACCGCCGGGCGCGGTGTGTCACCGGCAGCTCGCGCACCCGGGCGCCGTCCCGCACGAGCAGCGTGGGCAGGAACCGGTGCATCCCGTCGAACCGCGGCAGCCGGAGCAGCCGGTCTCGGCGGATCACCTTGAGCCCGCAGCCGGTATCCGTGACCCGGTGTCCCGTGATCGCGTCGCGCGCCCGGTTCGCCACCACGCCCTGGAGGCGCTTCCAGCGGCTGTCGCGCCGGCCGAGGCGCACTCCGACCACCGCGCCCAGTCCCTGATCCTCTTCGAGCGCCGCCAGCAGCCGCGGGATGTCCACGGGGTCATTCTGCCCATCGGCGTCCAGGGTGACGATGGTGGGGGCGCGGGCCACTGTCCAGCCTGCGGCGAGGGCGGCGCTCTGCCCGCGGCGCCGCGCCGTGCGGAGCACCCGCCAGCGCGGGTCCGCGGCCGCGAGCCGCCGCAACTCCTCGCCGGACCCGTCGGTCGAGCCATCATCGACCGCGATGAACTCGACCGGGCGGTCGCCCACCGCGGCGTGCAGCTCCGCGGCCAGCGGCGCGAGGTTGTCCCGCTCGTTGTGGACCGGCAGCACGATCGAGAGGTCGGGGTGGCCCAGGGCTGGAGGGGAGTCGGGCACGAGGTATCCGGCGGCGCGGCCGGCGAAGGTTGATTGTGTGGAGGCAACGTAGGGCGGGCGCCGTGGGTAATCAAGCTTCTGCGATGCCCATTTCGACGCGAGGGATCGAGGGGTCGAGGGATCGAGCGTGCCGAGCCCAAGCTCGTCCAATCCCGCTGATCCCGCCCATCCCGCTCATCCCGCCACTGCTCCGTTGACACCCATCCGTCCCACAGGGGATTATTCCGCGACGCCGCATCCTACCTGGCTGCCCCGGAGAATCCCATGTCCGACACGCTTTCCCGTCGCGATTTCCTCGGAACCGCCGCCGGTGTCGCCGCCGGCGCCGCCCTCGCCCCCCGCGTCGCGGTCGCCGCTCCCGCGGTCCACATCCGGCCTCCGGCCCGCCCGGTGGCCATCGCCTCGGCCAACGGCCTCCGCGGCGTGGAGCTGGCCGGCAAGCTGGTGAGCGAGGGCGCCGATACGCTCGACGCCGCGGTCGAAGGGGTGAAGATCCAGGAGCTGGACCCCAATGACACGTCCGTGGGGTACGGCGGCCTGCCCAACGAGGAGGGCGTGGTCCAGCTCGACGCCTCCTGCATGCACGGGCCCAC
>DAINBS010000133.1:0-8306 GCA_036732805.1 Gemmatimonadales bacterium
ACGAGTCTCCGGTGCCTCGCTCCGGCCGCTGCAGTGAGCTAGCGGGGTGCGTTGGCAGGTCGGGCCACCGCCTCACTGACGCGTCCTCCGCGACCACCGTTCGACTTGTGCAGGGGCCGACGGCTAACGGCCAACGGCTAACGGCTAACGGTCCGTCACGATCGCTTCGTAGCTCGCGGGCACCCACGCCGGCCGCGCCGGCGCGTTGGCCACCTCGAGCGCGAGGTAGTAGACCAGCCGCGTGAGCCGCGCCTGCTTGTCCGCGTTGATTTTCTCAGGCTGGTCGCCGGGCCCGTGGTAGTCCGGGTGCGCGCCGTTGAAGAAGAAGAGGATCGGGACCCCGCGGCGCGCGAAGTGGTAGTGATCCGACCGGAAGAAGAATCGTTCGCTGGGCCACTGATCGTCCACCGCATGCATGCCCAGCTCGGGGTGTGCCGCCTCGACCCGGGCGAGCGTGGTGCCCAGGTCCGAGTGCTCGCGTCCGATCGCCGCGATGGTGTCGGTCCAGTTCCGCCCCACCATGTCCATGTTGAGGTCGGCCACCATCTGCCCGATCGGAACCGGCGGATGGGCCGTGAAGTAGTCGCTGCCCCAGAGGCCGCGCTCCTCGCCGCTCACGGTGACGAACAGGATGGAGCGGCGCGGCCGCGGCGTGGTGGCCGCGAACGCCTGGGCAAGCCCCACGACGGATGCGGTGCCGGACGCATTGTCATCGGCGCCGTTGCAGATCGAGTCGGCGGCGGCGGGGCGGCAGCGCCCGCGGCCCACCACGCCCACGTGGTCCATGTGCGCGCTGATGACCACGACCTCGTCACGCAGCGCCGGATCGCCGCCCCGGAGCAGGGCCGCGACGTTGGGGGCGGTGGCGTGCTCCACCTCCAGACCTGGCGACACCACCGACCCCGTGATCCCGATCCGGCGGGCCGACGCGACGCCCGTGGCGCGGCGCGCGGCCCGGAGATCCACGCCGAGCCCGCCGAGCACGCCTGCGACGGCGCGGTCCCGCACCTGGATGCGCGGAATCTCGCCGCTCCGCTCCCATGCCGGTGCCAAGGCCGTCCGGAACCCTTCGCGCACGATTTCCCGCCAGACTTCGTCGGGCGAGTCGACGGGGATGATGACCGCGGCGGGCTGGCCGGCGTACACGGCCCGCAGCACACCGCGTGCGCGCGCGTCCGGCTGGCCGGTCCCGTCCGTCGGGACCGCGGCGATCACGATCGCGCCGGCCACGGCGAGCGATCCCTCCGGCGGGACGAGTCCCGTGACGAGCACCGCCGGGCCGGATACCGGCGCCTGGGTGTGCTCCCCTCCCCAGTGGATCATGTTGGCGCCGCCCCGGATCACGGGGCCGGTGCCGAGCCGGACGGTGGCCGCCGCGGTGTCGGGCACCATTCGGCTGATACGGTACCGCTGGATGAACGCGTCGCCGTCTCCGGCGGGCGTCAGCCCGAACCGCTGGAACTCCGCCGCGATGTAGGCGGCGGCCCGGTCGAGCTCGGGGCTGGGCGTGAAGCGCCCGGCCATGGAGTCGTGCGCGAGCGTGAACACCCGTCGCGCCACGTCGGCCGGGGTGATCGTGGCTACCGCGGCGTCCTGCGCCGGAAGGCCGGCGGCCGTGGCCAGCAGCAGGAGGGCCGCGAGCGGATATCGGATCATGCGCACAGTCTCGAGTGAGCGGTGTCGGCGAGCGCGGTGCCGCGCCGCCGAAAGAAACCGCACTGCGCCGCGCGCGGCTAGCCGCGCGGGCGCGCTCCCTGCGAACCGCGGTTGCCGGCGGCCGGTTCCCGTCCCGACTTCCGGGGTGCCTGTGCGGAAGAGGCACGCGGTGGCTGCCCCGTGCCCGGGCGCGCCGCCGTGGACGGCTTGGCGGCCGCAGCCGCCGGGGAAGCGTCGCGCGTCGGACTGCGTCCGCGCGGCGCCGTGCGCGCGGGGGTCTCGGGCTGGCCGCGGCGCGGGGGTTCGCGCACCGCGGGTGCCGGACGCCGGCCGGTAGCCGTGCCGGGGCTTGCCACCGGCCTGCGGTCGCGCGGGCCTACCTGTGCCACCTTCTCCGGCTGGCGCGGCTCGATCACGTACCGGGGCGGCACCGCGCGCGGCGGCGACACGACCACCGTTCCGCCGTACCGGTCGCCGGGGTACCGCCACCAGAGGGGCTCGCTCACGCGCACCCGGATGCACGAGTGGGCGTACGGGTCCCAGATGTCGGGCGGCACGTAGGCGTGGCACTGGTAGCACATGAAGCGCGGATACGCGTGCCGGGCTTCCACGTAGTACGGTGCCACGGCGTACCCATAGGCGTCGTACGACTCGGGCACGAGGGCCGCGAGGAGGGCGCTGAACAGCAGGTAGGGATCGTCGGTCACTCGCGCCGGCAGGCCGAGGGCCGCGTAGTCCCACCCGCCGTTGCGCGCGAACGCGCCAAAGGCGATCGGGTCGAGCGTCACGAGGACGAACAGAAACCCCTCGCCTGGGTACTCATCCACGCGCAACGTCTCGTCCCCGTGCGCGCCCGGAACCGCAAAGGCGCGCCCGCCGCGGGTGAAGGCGTCTTCGAACGGACTGCGGGGGAACAGCACGCGCACGAGCCCGTCGGCATCCACCTGGAACACCGACACGAACGCGTCCACGTCGGTGCGGAGGTAGACGGTCATGCCGTCGCCGCGCTCGAACAGGTCGTCGTCGTGATTGGTCCAGAGGGCCACCTGCGGCGAGTCGTGGTCGGCATGCGCGGCACTCGGCTGCGCGGCGGCCAGGGCGCTCGTGAGACCGAGCGCGGCCGGGAGCAGCAGCGAAGCGGTTAGAATGTTCGCGAGTGTCATGCGTGCCTCCAGAATGACGCACTACCTTTCAATACGGGACAGAAGCACGACCCATGCCACCGGTCCGTGCCAGGTAACCTCTTGTTGGTAAAGCACTTGGCAGTAGATCAAAGCCCTGGCGAACTCATCCCGATGTCCTCTCGGGAGGACGCTGCTCGTGGCTGAGCGCCTCGATCTGCTGGACCCGTACGAGGTTGCCCAGCTTGGCGGCATCGAACTGACGGCGCAGGGCGTGGTGGAGGGGTTCCTCGCCGGCCTGCACCGCTCGCCGTTTCGCGGCTTCTCGGTCGAGTTCACGGAGCACCGGCCCTACCAGGCCGGCGACGAGCTGCGCTATCTGGACTGGAGGGTGCTCGCCCGGGCCGACCGGCTGGCCGTCAAGCAGTTCGAAGCGGAAACGAACCTGCGCGCGATGCTCGTGCTCGACGCGAGCCGGTCGATGGCCTGGAGCGGGGCTCCCCGGCGGCTGTCCAAGCACGAGTATGCGCAGCGTCTCGCGGCCTCGCTCGCCATCGTGCTGCTCCGGCAGCGCGACGCCACCGGTCTCATCGCGTTCGACGAAGCCGTCCGGGCCGTCGTCCCGGCGCGGGCGCGCAGCCTCCAGCGGTGGGCGCTGCTCAAGGCCCTGGCCGGTCTCGAGCCGGGGGGCGGAACGGCGGCAGAACCCGCGCTGCAGCGCGTGACCGACCTGCTGCGCCGACGCGGTCTCGTGATCTTCATCTCCGACCTGCTGTTCGATCAGGATCTGGCGCTGCGGGCGCTGCTGTTCCTGCGGCACCGCGGGCACCAGGTGCTCGTGTTCCACGTGACCGACCCCGCGGAGCTGGAGCTGGATGGCCCGCCGGAGGTGCGCTACGAGGACCCGGAGACGGGGCGGGGCATCGTCGTACGGCCGCGGGAGTTCCGCGGGGCGTACCGGGATGCCGTTCAGCGTGCCATCGCCGGGTGGCGCGGAGCATGCCGCCGGTCGGGGATGACGTACCTGCATGTCCGCACGGACACGCCGTTCGGCCACGTGCTGCGCCAGGCCACCGAGCGACGGGCGCGGCTCGGATAGCGATGGAGTTCCTCCAGCCGCTGGCGCTCTTCGGCCTGGCGGGGGCGGCGGTGCCGGCCCTGCTGCACCTGTTCCAGCGGCGCCAGCCGCCCACGTTGCCGTTTCCCGCCGTGCGATACCTGATGGACGCCGAGCGCCGCGACAGCCGCCGGCTGCGGTTGCGCAACCTGCTGCTCCTGGTGCTGCGGACCGTGCTGATCGCGGCGCTGGCGCTGGCCGCGTCGCGCCCGGTCGTACCCGCTTCGTTCGGCGCCGTGCACGCGCCGTCGGCCGTGGCCGTCGTGCTCGACAACTCGGTGTCGTCCGGGGTCATGGTGGACGGACGCGCGCGATTCGAGGCGCTGCGCGAAGTCGCGCGCGCCATCGGCCGCCGGGCCACCCCGTCCGATCGGCTGTGGCGCATCTTGGCCGACGGGATTCCGGAACGCCTGACCTCGGCGGAGTGGGAGCCGGCACTCGACGCGCTCGCGCCGGTGCCGGCGCGTCTGGATGTCGGCCTGGCCGTCCGCACCGCCGGCGCGCTGTTGCGCGCGGAAGGCCTCCCGGCCGCGGTCGTCGTGTTGAGCGACCTGCAGGAGAGCGCGCTCACGCCGGCCAGCGTGGACGTGCCGGTCGTGACCCTGGCCCCCGTCCGGCTCCCCCCCAACCGCGGCGTGGCCGCGGCACAGGTGACCCCGGAGACGTGGTCGCCCGGAGGAACGATCGTCGTCGAGGTGGGTGGGCGGGATGCGCCACCGGCGGAGGTCGATCTGGCGGTGGGCGGGGTGACCCTGGCGCGCGGCCTGGCGGGGCCGGGCGGCAGCGTGGTTCTGGGCGTGGACCGGATCGCGCCGGGCTGGCATGCGGCCACCGTTGCGCTGGCGCCGGACGAGCTGCGGGCGGACGACGGGTTCCACGCCGCGGTGCGCGGCGGGGTTCCCGCGGCCGCGTCGGCGGTTGGGGCCGGGGAGTTCGTGGATGCCGCGCTCGCGACGCTGGTCGCGGCGGGCCGTCTCCGTGCGGGCCGGGGCGTCGTGCTCGGCGACCGCCCTGACCGGGGTGCCACCATCGTGCTCCCGCCCGCGGACCCGGCCCTCGTTCCCGCCGCGAACCAGGCGTTGGCCGCGCGGGGCATCCGGGTGCGGTTCGGACTGCCGCGCAGCGGCGAGTGGGCGGCGGCCAGCGACCTGCTGCCAATCGAGGCGGTGACGGTGTGGCGGCGCCACCCGCTCGAGGGGGAGGGTGTGACACTCGCCACGGCCGGCGGCGAGCCCTGGCTCGTGCTGGCGGGCGACGCGGTGATCGTGGGCAGCCGGCTCGAGGACCCGTGGACCGACCTCCCGCTGCGGCCGGCATTCATCCCGTTCCTCGACGCGCTCGTCAACCGCGTCGGCGCCGGCGAGTCGTGGCAGGTGCGGGCCGCGCCGGGAGAGGCCGTCCGGCTGCCGGGCTCGGGCGCACGCCTGCTCCTGCCGGGCGGCGCGGTGCCGCTTGGAGCCGACGGCCGGATCGAGGCGCCGCGTGAGCCCGGGACCTACTTCGTGGCGAGTCCCGCGGGCGACACCGTGGGCGCCCTGCTGGTGAACGTGGACCCGCGCGAATCCGATCTCGCGGTCGCGTCCCGCGCGCTGGTCCGCGACCGGCTGTCCGGAGCAACGGTCGTCGAGGATGCGGCCGCGCTCGTCCGGGCGGCCTTCGCGGTGCGGCGCGCCGAGATCACGACGGCGCTGCTGTCGCTCGCGCTGATCCTGGCGGTGGTGGAGCTGATCCTCGCAACGGTGGGAGGACTCTCCCGCCGCCGGGAGGCATGATGCTGCCCGGCCTGCTGACGGAGGTGCGGGCGCTGCCCGCGTACCGCACCCTCCTGCGCGGTCTGCCCGCGCGGGGGGTGGAGCGGAGGCTGCAAGTCCTGCCCGGCTCGAGCGGCGCCGCGCTCGTGGCGGCGCTCGCGGAGGACGAGCCGCAACGGGTGTTCGTGGTCGTGACGGACTCTCCGGCCCGCGCCGAGGCGTGGCACGCGGACCTTGGCGTGCTGCTGGGTCCGGCGGCCCTGTTCTATCCGCAGCGCGAGGCCTTCGGCGAAGAGGAGCCGCATTACGAGATCGCGGGGGAACGCGTGGAGACGCTCGACGCGCTGCTGGCCGGCCACGCCCGGGTGCTGATCACGACCGCCCGGGCCAGTGCGGAGCGCACGCGGGTGCCGCGGGCGCTGGTCCGGTCGCGCCTCCGGCTGGCCAAGGGGGAGATGACGCGCCCCGCGGAGGTGGTGTCCCGGCTCGAGGCGATGGGCTACGCGCGCGTGCCGACGGTGACCGACGTGGCGCAGGTGGCCGTGCGGGGCGGGATCATCGACGTCTACGGCTTCGGCATGGCGACGCCGGTGCGGGTGGAGTGGTGGGGCGACGAGGTCCTGTCGGTGCGCGCGTTCGACCTCGACACGCAGCGCTCGGAGCAGGAGATCGGCCACGTCACGGCCCTCCCGGTTGCCGTGGCGCGCGGACCGCAGGACGGCGCGGAGCAGGAAGCGCAGTCGCTGCTCGAGCTGCTGCCTCCGGACGCGCTGCTGGTGGCCGACTCGGGCGTGGATCCCGACGACGTCGCCCGCATGTGGGCGGAGGCGAGCCACCACCTGGACGTGGCGCGGCGGCGCGGCGAGGATCCGCCGGCGCGCGAGGCGCTGTTCGTGGACCCCGCGACGTGGGCCGACCGATGGAAGGCCTTCGGCCGGCTCGCGCCCTCCACGGCCGACGACGCGGTCGACCTGCGGATCCGGCCGGCGGTGGAGGTGAACCGCGACATGCGGGCGCTGCAGCGGGTGGTGCGGGCGGGCCCCACGCTGATCCTGTGCGACAACGAGGGCCAGCTCGAGCGGCTCGAGGAGATCCTCGGGGGCGAGGGATCCGACGTGCGGCTCCCGCCCACCGTCACGCTGGCCCTCGGAGCGCTCCAGGGCGGCTTTGCCTTGCCGGGCCTGCTCGTGCTCACGGACCACGAGGTGTTCCGGCGGGCGCGCCGGATCCGCCGGGCCCGGCGGTTTCGACAGGCGCTCCAGACGGCCGCGAGCCCGCTCTCGGCTGGGGACTTCGTGGTTCATCTCGAGCACGGGATCGGCATCTATCGCGGTATCGAGCGGATCGAGATCGGTGCCGGGACGGTGCTCGAGGTTGCCGTGATCGAGTACGAGGGCGGCGACCGGCTGAACGTCCCGCTCTACCGGATCGATCAGCTGGAGCGCTACCGGGCTCCCGACGACGGGACCGACCGGCCGCCGCCGCGGCTCGACCGGCTCGGCAGCCCCCGCTGGCGGCGCCAGCGGGACAAGACCGAACGCGCGATCCGGCAGATGGCCGCCGAGCTGGTGGATCTCTACGCCCGGCGGTCCGCCACGCCGGGGTTCGCGTTCCCGCCCGACACCCGCTGGCAGCGCGAGCTGGAGTCGGGGTTCCTCTACGAGGACACGCCGGACCAGCGCAAGGCCACGGAGGACGCGAAGCGCGACATGGAGCGCGCGCGTCCGATGGACCGCCTGGTCGTGGGGGACGTGGGGTACGGCAAGACCGAGGTGGCGGTGCGCGCCGCGTTCAAGGCCATCCAGGCCGGCCGCCAGGTGGCGGTGCTCGTGCCGACGACCATTCTGGCCGAGCAGCACGGGCGCACCTTCGGCGAGCGCCTGGCCGACTTCCCCGTGCGGATCGAAGTCCTGTCGCGCTTCCGGACGCCGGCGGAGCAGGCGGCGGTCGTGGCCGACCTGGCGCGCGGGACGGTGGACATCGTCATCGGCACCCACCGCCTCCTGTCGCCGGACGTGCGGTTCCACGACCTGGGCCTGCTGGTGGTGGACGAGGAGCACCGGTTCGGGGTGCGGCACAAGGAGCGGCTCAAGGCGCTGCGGCTGGAGATTGACGTGCTCACCCTCACGGCCACGCCGATTCCGCGGACGCTCCACTTCGCGCTCTCCGGACTGCGCGACCTGACCCTGATCGAGACGCCGCCCCGCGACCGTTCACCGGTCCTGACGTTCATCGAGCCGTGGGACGACGCGCTGCTGGAGGAGGCGCTGGCGCGCGAGCTGGATCGCGGAGGACAGGTCTACTTCGTCCACAACCGGATCGAGACGATCGGCGCGGTGGCCGAGCGGGTCCGCGCGCTGGCGCCGCGGGCGCGGGTGGCCATTGGGCACGGGCAGATGCGCGAACGCGAGCTGGACGAGGTGATGCGGGGCTTCGTGGCGGGAACGGTCGACATCCTGGTGTCCACCATGATCGTCGAGTCGGGGCTCGACGTGCCGAACGCGAACACGATGATCGTGCACCACGCCGCGCAGTTCGGGCTGGCGCAAAGAGCCTGGATGGTCAGAGTTCGGCCGTTGAGTGCCAGAGCGGGCGCGACCGGCGCGCCGCCGCATGTAATCGCGACCTCCCCGTCGAGCTGCCCGTCGGCCGGGGAAACGT
>DAINBS010000134.1:0-8277 GCA_036732805.1 Gemmatimonadales bacterium
GCTGCTCGAGCCCGCGACGCTGATCGTCCGGGTCGTTCAGCTCGCTGAAGGCGTTCGCCAGCTCGCGCCCGAGCACGAAGAACTCGAACCGCTCGGCGAGCGTCGGGTCGCCCCGCTTGGGCTTGGCCAGCGGCGACAGCTCGATCGGGAAGTCCACGACGAACGTCGGGGCCTCGAGCCGCGGCTCCACGTACTCCTTGAAAACCTCGTCCATCAGCCTGGCGACGCTCATCCCCTCCGGATCGGTCCCGCGGGCCGCGACCGCCCGCCGGAGGGCCGTGGCGTCGGTCGTGGCGAGGTCGAGGCCCGCATGCTCCCGCACCAGGTCGCGGTAGGTGGCGCGCCGCCACGGCCGCGTGAAGTCGAGCGTGACCCCGAACCGCTCGAGCCGGCTCGTGCCGGAGAGCGCCCGCACCACGCCGTCCACCATCTCCTCGGTGAGGACCATCATGTCCTCGTAGTCGGCGTAGGCCTGGTACAGCTCCAGCATCGTGAACTCGGGATTGTGGAGCCGGTCGATGCCCTCGTTGCGGAAGTCCTTGCCGATCTCGTACACCCGCTCGATACCGCCCACGATGCACCGCTTGAGGTACAGCTCCGTCGCGATCCGCAGGTACAGCTGCCGGTCGAGCGCCTGGTGGTGCGTGACGAACGGGCGCGCCATGGCGCCGCCGTAGATGGGCTGGAGGACGGGGGTCTCGACCTCGAGGAACCCGCGCTCGTCGAGGAACCGGCGCAGGTAGCTGATCGCGCGGGCGCGCACCCGGAACACCTCGCGCACCTCGGGGTGGACCGCGAGGTCGGCGTAGCGCTGGCGGTACCGCGTCTCGGGATCGGCGAGCCCGCCGTGCTGGTGGCCGTCGGCGTCCGCCTTGCCCAGCGGGAGCGGGCGGAGCGCCTTGGCGAGCAGCGTCAGCTCCGCTACGCGAACGGTGATCTCCCCGGTGCGCGTGGCGAACACCGTGCCCTGCACGCCCACGATGTCGCCGAGGTGCAGGAGCGTCACGACGGCGTATCCGTCGTCGCCCAGCTCGTCCCGCTTGAAGTAGAGCTGGATCCGGCCGCTCGGGTCCTCGAGGTGGGCGAACGTGGTCTTGCCGTGGCCCCGGACCGCGACGATCCGCCCCGCCACCCGCACCGGCGCCTCGCGCTCCGGTGAGAAGGCCGCGAGCGCCTCCGCCGCGGTATGGGCCCGCTCGTAGCGGTAGGCGTACGGCTCCAGGCCGCGGGCGCGCAGCTCCGCGAGCGCCTCCCGGCGGGCGGCCTCGAGATGGCTGTCCAGCGCCTCGCTCACGCGGCCTTGCCTCCGAAGCGCTTCAGGAACGCCTTGATGAACTCGTCCAGCTTGCCATCCATCACCGCCTGGACGTCGCCCACCTTGAGCTCGGTGCGGTGGTCGTTGACCATCGTGTACGGCTGAAACACGTAGGAGCGGATCTGATTGCCCCAGCTGATGTCGGTCTTCGTGGCCTCGATCTCGGCCTTCTTCTTCTCCTGCTCCTCCAGCGCGCGCTGGTACAGCGCCGCCCGCAGCATCTTCATGGCCACCGAGCGGTTCTTACCCTGGCTCCGCTCCTGCTGGCAGGACACGACGATCCCGGTGGGCAGGTGGCGCAAGCGCACCGCCGACGACGTCTTGTTGACGTGCTGCCCGCCGGCGCCGGACGCCCGGAACACTTCCATTTCGATGTCGTCGTCCCGGATGTCCAGCTCGATCGTGTCGTCGATGTCCGGGTAGACGAACACGGAGGCGAACGAGGTGTGCCGCCGGGCCTGGCTGTCGAACGGCGAGATCCGCACCAGCCGGTGCACGCCCTTCTCAGCCTTGAGGTAGCCGTACGCGTAGTCGCCGGTGATCTCGATGGTGGCGGACTTGATCCCGGCCTCCTCGCCGGGGAGCAGGTCCAGTATCTGCACCTTGTAGCCGTGTCGCTCGGCCCAGCGCGTGTACATCCGCACGAGCATCTCCGCCCAGTCCTGCGACTCGGTGCCGCCGGCGCCGGGGTGCACGGTCAGCAGCGCCCCGCGCTGGTCGTCCGGCCCCTGCAGCATGGTCCGCAGCTCCAGCGCCTGGAGATCCGCGCTCGCCCGGGCCAGTTCCTGCTCGAGGCCGGCGGCGATCTCCGGGTCCGGTTCCGCTTCGTTGAGGTGGGCAAGTTCCTGGGCGTCCGTCAGGCGCTGGTGCAGATCGTCGAAAGGGTCGATCCAGCGCTTCAGGATCCGGACGTCCTCCACGACCTTCCGCGCCCGCTCCGCGGCATCCCAGAAGCCGGGCTCCGCCATGCGGCTCTCGAGTTCCTCCAGGCGGCGGCGCTTGGTATCGACGTCAAAGATACCCTCGGAGTTCTTCCAGTCCCTCCCGCAGGTCCGTCAGATGCTCGACAAGATCGGTCTCGGTCACGACGCGCTCCTCTGTGCGGCTTCACGCGAGCGAGCCGTCGCCTCCGGGACCCGAAGGGACGGCTCGGCCAACAGCGAAATATAGGCCGGTGTGGGGGTCCGGACTACCCGGCGCGCTTGGAGGCACCGTACCCCCTCACTACCACCGCAACGGCCGGAGCCGGCCCGGCCACGGCAGACTGCACCAGTGCCCGCCTAGAAGACCGCCTTGCCCCCGGCGAGGATCTCGTTCAGCGCCTCGCGCCAGAACGGCGTGCTCGTGGCCATCTCCTCGCCCACCTGCTCTACGTACTCCTCCCAGCTCTTCTGGATCTCCTCGTCGAAGTCCTCCTTGAGCGTCCCCGCGGCCAGGGCCCGCTGCCGCTTGGCGGGCTGGTAGACGATCATGTCGGAGACGAGCGCCCGGGCGAGCCGCCGCGCCTTCTGCTTGGGATCCTGCTGGAGGAACGGGTTGACCGGCCGCGACGGCGTCGGGGCCGTGGGGGCCGCCGGGCGCGGCGTGGGCGCCGCCGGCATCGTGGGGATGGCCGGGGCGACAGGCGCGACAGGCGCGGCGGGCGCGGCGGCCGCCGGGCGGACCGGTGGGGCGGCCGGTCGGGCCGGCAGCGCCGGCGGCGCGGTCACCGGCGCGCCGGGGGTTGGACGGAACACCGGGGCGGACGGGCGCGACACCGGCGGCGGCGTGGCCGGAGCCGGTGGAGCGGCAGGCGCTGCCCGGACGGCCTCCATGGGCGCGCGCGGGCCGGCGAACGGCTGGCTCAGGCGGGGCGTGCGGGACGGCGGCGGAGGCGGCTCGAGCGCGGGCGCCCGCGGCTGCGGTGGCGGTGTGGGCGTCGTCGCGACCGGCGGCGCAACGCTCGGCGCCGTGGGGCGCGCGGCCTCGGCCGCTGCGGCGCGTGCCGCCGCCCCGTCCCGCCGGATGTCAATCGTCGCCGCGCAGGTTGCGCAGCGGGCGTGAACGCCGGCGTCGGGGACCTTCGCCGGATCTATCCGGTACACCGTCCTGCAGGACGGGCAGCGCACGTTCATCGTTCGGTCCCTTCCTCCCGCGGCTCAGCCGGGTCGTCGTGGCGCCGGTCCACCACGAACACGGACCCAGGGAGCGTCTTGGCATAGCTCTTCATCTCGGTCGCCAGCGTGCTCACCTGCGCCGGGTGCGAGAACCGGCGCCGCTCGTTGGTGATGATCCCGATGGACAGGGTCATCAGCGGCACCCGGTACAGCTGGCCCCGGCGGTCCTTCCCAAAGAAATATCCTGCCCGGCGGTCCGCTTCGGAATACTGGAAGGGGATGAGCAGGTCGAACACGTCGATGATCTCGGTGCAGACCGCGGGGACGTCGTCGGCCTCGATGATGAAGATGAAATCGTCGCCCCCGATGTGGCCCACGAACCCGCGGGACGGACACAGCCCCCGGACCACGTCGCGGAGCATGCGCGACAGGAGGAAGATGACACGGTCGCCGTCGTAGTAGCTGTACCGGTCATTGAACTCCTTGAAGTGGTCGAGATCCGCGTAGCAGACGGCGAACCGCTCTCCCGTGTCCAGGCGCCGCTGGATTTCCCGTTCGATGTCGGTCGTGCCGGCGAGCCGTGTGGAGGGGTGTACGGCGACGGCGGTTTGGGCGCGTGTCAGCAGCGCATCGAGCCGCGCGCGCTGTTCCGGCAGGTCGAAGACCGGCGTCATGACCTCGTCGGCCCCGATCTCGAACCAGGCCCGGCTGTCGGCGGACTGGTGATCCGAGGCGAGGACGGCGAGCGGAACCACCCCGGTGTACGAATCGACCTTCAGCGCCTGGCAGAGCGCCCGCCCATCGTCTCCTGCGTCCGCGGTCATCACGATGAGCGCCGGCATGGAGCGGGCGACGATCATCTCGACGTCGGCCCGCGACTTGGGCCGCACCAACTCGAATCCGTGCCCCGCGCACCACGCCGTGACGAGATCCGGGACCGGTCGGTCCGCCGGGGCGAAGAAGATCACCGCCTGACGGAATCTCACCGGACGTCCCTCGCTCGTAATTGCATGGTGGCGCGAAACTTACGGGTCGCCCCTGGCAAAGTCAAACGCGCCGCGGCGGCCGTCACCACGCGATCGACACCGCCGCGGTGATCGCGGGCGTCGCGCCTCCGGAATGTCGCGCAACGAGCCCGGTCCGGAGCGTGACCGGGCGGTCGGGCCGGCTCAGCCGCTCGGACACGAACGCGTCCACGGCACTCAGCAGATGGTTCGCCAGCAGCAGCCCGAGGGTCGTCGTGGCCTCCCGGAAGGCCTCGTCGCTCGCGGCAATCGTCTGGCGGAACAGGTCCTGTTCGAGCCCGGCGTTGCGCCACGACCACTGGTAGTTCGGGCCGATGGCGCGCGACCGGTAGAACGCGACCGCCCGCTCGTACTCCGCGGACTCGGGCGGCGGCTCGTTGACCGGGTCGGGGAAGAACGTGGTGCGCGCCAGCTCCCAGATCTGCCCGTTGTACGTGCGTGTGTCGGTGGGCGGCGCGAATCCGGGGCCCGGATCGGTGTCGAACGGGCCGCTTTCGACGTAGCGGCCCATCTGCTCGTAATACTCGAACACCGTGTCCTGCTCGACCGGCCCGAACTGGCCGCGCGCGACCACCATGGCCAGCTGCCGGTAGCGCTCCTGTTCGCGCCGCCCCTCCGAGTTGAGCCCCAGCGTGCGCGTGATGAGCAGGGCCTCCGCCACCAGGTAGACCGCGCCGCGCGCACGGCCGCCCAGCAGCTGGCCCGCGCCGGGCACGATGAGCGAGGCCACCGGCCGGACCCACTCGGCCTTTCCGGGATCGGTGAGCAGTCCCGGCCGCAATGCGGTGTCGGCCCGCGCGGCTTGAGCGGAAAGCGGGCCCGCGGACGCGAGCAACCCCAGCAGCGTCGGGATCGCGCGCCATCGCCTCACAGCAGGATCCGAAGCCCCACGTACACCGGGTCGTCGAACGGGCCGCTCTGGTAGAACACGCGTGCCAGGTCGATGGCGATCCGCTCGAGACGCAGGCCAAGGCCCAGCGAGGCGCCTCCCGAGTTGGACGCGAGGAACGCGTAGCCAGCCCGCAGGAACGCGGTGCCGTCGTAGCCCACCTCGACGCCCATGCGGGCGTCCGGGCTGCCGTACTCGCCCCACTGGTCCTGCACGTCCACCAGGACGCGCGCGTCAACCGCCTTGCCGGCGCCCATGGCCTGGAGCGGGAGGTGATACGCCGCGCCCAGGGCGAGCTTGGTGGGCAGCGGGTCCGCCTGGTCGCGGTTCTCGAGCTGGAGGGCGAATCCCGCGTGCTGGAGTGCGACACCCAGCCGGAACGCGTCGTGCGCGCCGATGGTGACCTGTGCTCCCACGTCCACCGCGTGCGTCGTGCCGGCCACGTCGCGGAGGGTTCCGCAGTCTCCCTGACAGTCCTGCCGGAACTGGATCAGCTTGTAACTCACCCCGAGCGCTACCGCGCCGCCGAGCTCGGTCGCATAGGAGGCGGTCAGCTGGATGTTCTTCGGCGAGACCTTCCCGGTGGGCAGGCCGCCCCCGGGCAGCTCGCGGTCCTGCGACCCGTAGTCCACGAGATATGCGGTGATGCCGGCCGTCCCGAGGCGTCGGCTGGCCGCGAACAGGGAGAGTGCCGTGTTGGTGGACACGAACGTTGAGGCGTACTGCACGCCGAACTCGCTGGCCGGGAGTGTGGCGAGGCCGGCGGGGTTCCAGAACGCGGCCTCGCCGGCGCCGGCGTCGGCCACGCCCGCCTGGCCGAGCGCGGTGGCCCTGGCGCCGACGGGGAGCAGGAGGAAGGCCGCGCCACCGGCCACCGGGTCGCCCTGCCCCGCCGCGGGGGCGGCGCAGAGCGCGACCAGGGCGATGGGCAGCCAGACCGCGCTAGAGGGGCTTTGCCTCATCGATGAGCATGATGGGGATCCCATCCTCGACGGCATAGCGCAGCCGACAGGCGGAACACACGAGCTCCTCCGTGGGCTCCAGCCGGTAGGTGAGCTCTCCCTTGCACTTGGGGCACACCAGGATGTCCAGCAGTTCCTGCGCGAGGCTCATGACGGGGTCTCCGGCGGTACGTGGAAGCCAAACCGACGGAGGGCCGCCGGCTCCGAGCGCCACTTGGGCAGGATCTTGACCCACAGGTCGAGATACACCGGCTCGCCGAGAAAGGCCTCGATGCGATGCCGTGCCTGGGAACCGATGCGTTTGATCATCCGGCCGCCCCGGCCCACGACCATGCCCTTCTGGGAGTCGCGCTCGATGAAGATGATGACGCGAATATACAGGGGCGTCGAGCCCTCCCGGAACTCGTCCACCTCGGTGGCCAGCGCGTAGGGCAGCTCGTCGCCGAGGCACTCGAAGGCGGCCTCGCGCACGTATTCGGCCACGAAGAAGCGGGTCGGCTGCGTGCTCAGGTCGTCGGCAGCGTACCGGAACGCCCCCGGCCGTGCCTGGTCCTCGCACCACCGCAGGACGGGGTCGAGCCCGGTGCCCGAGGGCGCGGACACGACGAGGCCATCGGTCGGCGCGTCGGCGGACGGCGCGAGGAGGTCCGCCTTCGTGCGCACCAGCAGGGTGGGCGGCAGACGCGATGACGCCGCCGGGAGGAGCGTCTCGAGCGGCACCGCCGGCTCGGTGACGGGCACGAGGTACAGGATGCCGTCGGCCTGTTCCAGCAGGTCCGCCGCTTCGTGGAGCATCGCGCGCTGCATGAGGTACTGCGGGTCGAGCAGGCCCGGCGGATCCACGAACAGCAGCTGAACGTCCTTCTCGGTCCGCAGTCCCATCACCGCGAGCCGGGTGGTCTGCGGCCGCGGCGACGTGGCCGCCAGCGGCTCGCCCACGAGCGCGTTGAGCAGGGTGGACTTGCCGGCGTTGGGGCGGCCCGCGAGAGCGATGGTCCCGAAGCGCGTCATCAGAATGACCAATGTCCCACAAGGAATGTCCAATGTCCAACAGGGAATGACCAACGTCCAAGGGCTGCTTCAGCGGTTCTCGTTGGTCGTTCCATGGACATTGGTCATTGGACTTTGATCATTGGACACTGGTAATCGATCATTGAAGACTCTTCAGCAGATCCGGGGCAGTTGGTCCCCCGGCAGCTGGTCCACGATGCGGCGGCCGCCGATGGCCGTGCGCATCTGGACGAGGCCACGCGGACCGCCGGCGACGGTGCCGATGCGGGCGGCCTCGGATCCCAGCGGGTGCCGCCGCAGGGTGTGCAGCGCGGCGTCGGCGTGCTCCGGAGCCACGACGGCCACGAGGATGCCCTCGTTCGCGACGTAGAGCGGGTCGAGGCCGAGCACCGCGCAGGCCGCCGCCACCGCGTCGGGCACCGGCAGCGCCCCTTCGTCGAGGACGATGCCCACGCCCGAGGTCTGCGCGATCTCGTTGAGTACGCTGGCCACGCCACCGCGCGTGGGATCGCGCAGCACCCGCACGCCGCCGCCGCACGCGGCCCGCAGGGCGTCCGTCAGCGGCACGAGGCAGGCCGTATCGCTCGTGATGGTCGTCTCGAACCGCAGTCCCTCCCGCACGGCCATGACGGCCATCCCGTGCCGGCCGATCGGACCGCTCACGATGACAGCGTCGCCGGGCCGTGCCTGGTCCGGGGCGGGCCGGAAGTCGTCGTGCTGCACGCCCAGGCCGGTGGTGTTGACGAACATCCCGTCGGCCTTGCCGCGCTCGACCACCTTGGTGTCGCCGGTGACGATGGGAACCCCCGTGGCGCGCGCGGCCGCCGCCATGCTGTCCAGCACCCGGTCCAGCAGGTCGAACGGGAGCCCCTCCTCCAGCACGAACCCCGCCGTGAGCGCGAACGGCGTGGCGCCCATCATGGCCAGGTCGTTGAGCGTGCCGTGGATCGCGAGGTGGCCGATGTTGCCGCCCGGGAAC
>DAINBS010000135.1:0-8142 GCA_036732805.1 Gemmatimonadales bacterium
GGGATTCGCGACCTTCGGGGCGGTGCCGCCGGACTGGCCGGCATGGAACGCGGCCCACCGGCCTGACTGCCGGCTGGTGGCGCTCCACGGCGGCACCGTGGTGGGGTGGGGGGCGCTGTCTCCGGTCTCGGCACGGGTCGCGTACGCCGGCGTCGCCGAGGTGGGCGTGTACGTGGCCCGCGCGCGTCTGGGGGAGGGGATCGGCCGGAGGCTCCTCGACGCGCTGATCGCGGCGTCGGAGGCCGCCGGGATCTGGACCCTTCAGGCCGTGGTGTTCCCCCAGAACGAGGCCAGCCTGCACCTGCATCGCCGCGCGGGGTTCCGGGACGTCGGGCGGCGGGAGCGCATTGCCCGATTGCGGGGCAAGTGGCAGGATACGATGTTGCTGGAGCGACGCAGTTCCAAGGTGGCCTGAGCGCACACATGTCCGAACCCCCCGTCCTGCGGCAGCTCTGCGAGTCCTACTGCGACCTGCGCTGGCATCTCGATCCCGTGGAGGGATCGGGAGCCGGACTCCCGGCGTACGACGAGCGGCTCGGCAGCTTCACGGACGATCGGGTTCGGGAGTACCTCGCCGCCCTCCAGTCGCTCTCCGGGGCCGTGGAGGCGCTCGACCTGGAGACGCTGGATGACGAGATCGACCGCACGGCCCTGCTGAACCACGTGCGGGTGGCCGAGCACCGTTGGCGCCACGAACAGCCGCACCGGCGGGACCCGGGGTTGTGGGTGCAGCAGGTGTTGGACGGATTGTATCAATTGCTCCTGGCGCGAGACCGTGATTCCCGCACGCGCACCGCGTCCGCCTGCGCGAGGCTGGAAGCGGTGCCCGACGTCCTGGCCGATGCGCAGGCCACCCTCCGCGACTGCCCACGGGCGCTGCTCGAGGGGGCGCACGACGCGGTGGCGCTGGGGCCGGGGCTCGTGCGGGAGCTGGTGACTTTCTGCACGCGGGACGGGATCGAGAACCCCGATCATGCCGCGATGGTGGCGGCGTCGGCCGAAGCCGCGATGGCGGGGTTCGGGGCGCATCTCGCGGGGATGCTCCGGACCGCGGGCCCCGAGGTGGCGGTTGGCGTGGGTCGGGACGCCCTGGGCTTTCGGCTGCAGTACCAGCACGCCGTGCGGGACTCCACGGCGCAGCTGCTGCGCTACGCGGGCGTCCTGGTGGCAGAGATCGAGCGGGAGCTTGCGGCGGCTGCCTGCGAGCTGGGCGCCGAACGCTGGCCGGATCTGGTGGCGCGCCTGCGCGCCGAGCAGACGCCCGCGGACGCGCTGGTGGCCACGTTCCGCGACGCGGTGGAGCAGAGCCGGAACCACGTGGAGCGCCACGATCTTGCCGCGGTGCCCGAGGGTGACCTCCAGGTGCTCGAGACGCCGCGGTTTGCCCGCGCGTGGGTGCCCGTGGCGGGCTACCTGCCGCCGGGGCCGCAGGCGACGGATCGGGTGGGCCGGCTGTTCGTCACGGTGCCCGAGCCCGGGACGGGGGTCGCGGGCCACGGCCGGCACGCGATTCCGGCCACCACCGCGCACGAGGTGTTTCCCGGTCACCATCTGCAGTTTCTCGCGGCGCACGCGCAGCACCGCTTCGTGCGGCGCTTCATCGCGGCTCCCGTGGCCCTCGAAGGCTGGGCGCTCTACGCCGAGAGCCTGATGCTCGAAACCGGATTCTACCGTACGCCGGAAGAGCGTCTGCTGCAGCTGCACGCGCTGCTGTGGCGCGCCGTGCGGATCCCGGTGGACATCGGTATCCACACCGGCTCCCTGGCGTACGACGACGCGGTCCGCCTGTTCATGCAGCGGGTGCAGGCGTCCCGGGCCCACGCGGAGGCCGAGGTGCGCCGGACCTGCGCCCAGCCCGGCTATGGCCTGGCCTACGCGGTCGGGCGGCGGGAGTTGCTGGCGCTCCGGTCGGCCTACCAGGCACGGGCGGGTGCCGCCTACACCCACCGGGCGTTCCACGATACCGTGCTGTCCTACGGTGGCCTGGCACCCAGCCTCGTGCGGTGGGGGATGGAGCGGGATGCCTGAAACCGGCGGCCTGCCGCCGGTGGTTCGGGCGTTCGGGGCGATCTCGTTCTTCAACGACCTCGCGAGCGAGATGGTCTACCCGCTGCTCCCGCAGCTCATGACGCGGGGGCTCGGGGCGGGCGCGCTCGCCCTCGGCGCGCTCGACGGCACCGCCGAAGCGGTCGCCTCGCTCGTGAAGCTCGGCGCGGGGTGGCTGAGCGACCGGACTCGCTGGCGGAAGCCGCTCATCGTGGGCGGGTATTTCGTGGCGGCGGTCACGCGGCCGCTGATGGGGCTTGCCGGCGCCGCCTGGCAGGTGGTGGGATTGCGGGCTGCCGATCGGGTCGGGAAAGGTGCGCGCAACCCGCCACGGGACGCGGTGATCGCCGACGTGGTGAATCCGGACATGCGGGGTCGGGCGTTCGGATACCAGCGCGCCATGGACCACGCGGGCGCAACGGTGGGGCCACTGGTGGCGGCCGGACTGATGGCGGCCTTCGCGCTGGACGCGGGAACCGTCATACTATGGAGCGTGCTGCCGGGGATGGTGGCCGTGGCGCTCGCCTCCCTCGCCCTGCGGAGGGTCGCGCCACCCGCCGGGGCGGCCGGCGTGACGGCGCGCCCGGACGTCGAGGGGACGGCGCTGCCGCGCGGCCTGATCGGGCTCGTCCTCCTGTTCGCGGGGCTCCGCATGCCGGAGACGCTCTTCCTGCTGCGCCTGCAGGATCTGGGAGTGGCGGCCCCGCTCATCCCGCTGGTCTGGGCGGTGCTTCACCTCGTGCGCACCACGGCGAGCTACCCCGGCGGATGGCTGAGCGACCGGATGGGTCCGGCGGCGACGATGCTGCTCGGCTGGGTGCTGTACGCCGCCGTGGCGGCCGGCATGGCGGTCGCCGTGGGACCGTGGGGGGCCGTGGCAGCCTTCCTGGTCCTGGGCCTCGTCTCGGCGTGCACCGAGAGCCCGGAGCGCGCACTGGTCGCGGCGTGGGCCGGCCGGGGCAGGCGCGGCCGCGGGTATGGAATCTACCATGCCGGGGTGGGGCTCGCGGCGCTGCCGGGTAGCCTCGCGCTGGGGGCCCTGTACCAGTGGGCGGGCGGGAGCATGGCGATGGGCGTGAGCGCGGGCCTCGGTCTCCTGGTCGCGCTCGCCGGCATCGCGCTCGTGAGCCTGCGGTCGGGCTGAGCCGGCGCGGTTGCCGCCGGGCGGAGCCGGACGTACCTTCTCGCAGTTTTCCCTAGGCGGCGCCATCCCGTACCTGCCGGACCCCCCCGAGTGGGAGGCCGCACCCCGTCGGTCCGAGGCCGGCGCGGCGCTCGCTCCCGCGACGAAGCCACGACCGGCTCCCACCCAGGAGTCCGGGATGCGGGGCAATACGGCCATCATCACGGGCGGAGCCACCGGTATCGGGCGGGCGGTGGGCCTCGAGTTCGCGCGGCGCGGCGTCAACATCGCCTTCAACTACATCGACATTCCCGGCCGGGACATCGCCGAGCAGGCGCTGCTCACCGAGACGGCGCTGCGCGCCCTTGGCGTCTCGGTCCACTCGGAACGCTGCGACGTCCGCAACCTCGACGCGGTCGAGCGGTTCGTCGAGCGCGTGAAGGGGGAGCTGGGCGGGGTCCACTACCTGATCAACAATGCCGGCATCGCGCGCGACGCCGCCATGTGGCGGCTCGGATCGGAGCAGTGGCGCGACGTGATGGACACGAACATCACCGGCGCCTTCCACTGCACCCAGGCCGTCGCCCGGCTGTTCCGCGTCCAGCGGTCGGGGAAGATCGTGAACATCGCGTCCATCCAGGCGTTCCACCCGAGTTTTGGTGTCGCCGCGTTCGCGGCGAGCAAGGCGGCGCTCGTGGGTCTCACGCGGGCAACCGCCGTCGAGCTCGGGCCGGCCGGGGTGAACGTGAACGCCGTCGCGCCGGGCTACGTGCGCACCGAGGCCCTGGAGTCCCTCCCGGTGGACGTGGTGGACCGCGCCAAGAAGAACTCGGTGCTGGGACGGCTCGCCGAGCCCGAGGACGTGGGGAACGTCGTCGTCTTCCTGTGCTCGCCGGAGGCCCGGCACATCACCGGGCAGGTTATTTTTGTCGACGGTGGTTTGAGCATCGTCTGAATCCCGCGCGGCCCCGGGTCCGTGCCGGGCCCGTCTCACCCGCGAGGGAGCCCCCCGTGATCACACACCCCGTGGCACCGTCCGTGACCCGTCACCGTCGGGTCACCGCGCACGCACGCCGACTGGTCCTGCTCGTCGTCGCCGCGGGCCTCGGCGCATGCGGCGGCGGCGCCGGGGGCGGTGATCAGGAGCCGGTTCCCGAGCCCACGCTGCCGCTCCCCACGGCGGGCATCGCCGGTCAGCCGGTGGCCGTGTACCCGCTCACCCTCGTCACGGCCGAAGAACGGCTTGGCTGGCAGGACCAGCTTGCGGATCGGCACGGGACGCTCGCCCGCGCGGACTCGATCATCGGGGCGCTGCTTACGGAGCGGTCGCCCGAGGTGCAGTGGATCCTGCCGGCCGCGCTGCGGCGGGCGGCCGCCCGCGCGCCCGGCATTCTCACCAATCCGGACCAGATGGGAACGGCGCTGCTCCGGGGGCCGGAGGTGGAGCGGATTCCCGATCCGCTCCGCTCGCAGATGCGCTCGTTGAACGGAGTGGCGGCGGACCGGTTCGCGCTCGTCCCGACGGCGCTCATCTTCCGGCAGGCGCCGGACGGCCGCGGGAGCGCGGAGCTGGTGCTCGTCATGGCGGACATCCGGTCGGGCCTGATCGGCTGGCGCACCACCGCCCGCGGCGAAGGTGACGGCCCGTGGGACGCGCTGCGCGTGGCCTTCAAGACGCTCACGCCAGGCCTGCCGTGACCACCACCGTCACGCTGATCCCCGGAGACGGCATCGGGCCCGAGATCACCGACGCGGTCGTCCGGGTGCTCGACGCGGCGGACGCCGCGCTCGAGTGGGATCGGCAGCTGGCGGGTGTCGCCGCGCTGGAAGCCACGGGAACGCCCCTGCCCGACGCGACGATCGACAGCGTCCGGCGGACGCGCCTGGTGCTCAAGGGTCCGCTCACGACTCCGGTCGGGACGGGGTTCCGGTCCGTGAATGTCGCCCTGCGCAAGGAGTTCGACCTCTACGCCAACGTGCGTCCCACGCGGACGATCATTCCGGGCGGCCGCTACGACCACGTGGACATCGTGCTCGTGCGGGAGAACACGGAGGGGCTGTATATCGGGTTCGAGACGTTCGTGACGGTGGACGGCGACCCGCGGGCCGTCGCGCAGTCGACGGCCATCGTGACGCGGGTGGGCTGCGAGCGCATCGTGCGGTACGCGTTCGAGTACGCGGTGCGCCACGGACGCCGGAAGGTCACGGTGGTGCACAAGGCGAACATCCTGAAGGCGGTGTCGGGGCTGTTCCTGGACGTGGCCCGGGACGTCGCCGAGGAGTACCATGGCCGGGTGGCCATGGACGACGTGATCATCGACGCGTGCGCCATGAAGCTCGTGCTCGATCCGACCCAGTTCGACGTGATCGTCACGACCAACATGTTCGGCGACATCCTGAGTGACGAGATCGCGGGGCTCGTCGGCGGGCTCGGCCTGGCGCCCGGGGCCAACATCGGCGTGAACGGGGCGCTGTTCGAGGCGGTCCACGGATCGGCGCCGGACATCGCCGGCCGCGGGGTCGCGAATCCGACCGCCCTGCTGCTGGCGGCCTGCATGATGCTCGATCACCTCGGGGACCGCGAGACGGCGGGACGGATCCGAACGGCGGCGGAGCGCACCCTGCGGGACGACGCCGTTCGCACACGGGACGTGGGAGGCCATGCTTCGACCGACGAGTTCACTGTCGCCGTCGTTCGCCGCCTTGCGTGAGCGGGAATGCCCGCGCTGTCACCGGACCGTGGACCTCCCGCTGGGTGACCTGTGCGACGCGTGCGGCCGGGAGATCGCGCGCCGCGCCGCGCGGGTGGCCCGATGGGTGAGCCTGGTGACGACGCTGGCGTTTGGCGTCTACGTGATGGTGGCGCTGCCTCCGGGGCAGATGCCCAGGCTCGTGGGCGCGGCCGCGACGGCCACGTGGTTTCTGGTGACGCGCCGGATCGTCCAGCGCGTGGCGGGCGAATGGTTCCGGACACACTGACGGAGTCCCGGTGACGGTCAGCCTGGTGCATCTCTCCGACCTCCATTTCGGCGGCCTCGCCGACCTCGCGCAGATCGAGGCCGTCGAGGCGCTGGTGCCCGATCTCGAGCCCGATGTCGTGGTGCTGTCGGGCGACCTGTCGCAGCGGGCCCGCCATGGCGAATTCCAGCGGGCGCGCGCCATCGTCCGGGATCTGGGGCGCGTGGCGCCTGTCTACGTGCTTCCCGGCAACCACGACGTGCAGTGGTGGCGGCGGCCGTTCATCCCGTTCGGGAGCGCGGCCAAGTACCGGAAGTACCGCCAGTACCTGGGGCCGGACCTGGTGCCAACGCTCGATCTGCCGGGGGTGCTGGTCACGGGGGCCCTTACGGCCCATGGCGTTGCGTGGGGGTCGTTGACCCCGCGGCTGCGCGACATCGCGGTGAAGGGGCACCTGCCGAAGGCGGAGATCGCGCGGGCGACCGCGGTGCTCAAGCACGCCCGGCCCGAGCAGTCGCGGGTGCTGGTCATGCACCACAACGTCCTCCGCGGCGGGCTGTCGCGGCGCATGGGCCTCGCGCGATGGCGCGTGGCCCAGCGCCGCATCGTGGCGAGCGGGGCGGAGGTGGTGCTGTGCGGTCACGATCACCAGGAGCAGGTGGACACGCTGGGTGGCGTGGTGGTCGTCTGCGCGGGCACCCTGTCCACGCGCTCGCGGGGCAACCGTCCGCCGGTGTTCTTCCGCGTCCTGATCGAACCGGAGGCAATCCACGTCGAGCACTACCGCTGGGATGCCGAGCGAGGCGTGTTCCGGCGCTCGGACCGGCATCAGTTCGCCCGGAGCCACGGCCCGAGCGCGCCGGCGTCGGGAGCGGGCGTCGCCAGCGGCGCCTGATCCCGCCCGGGAGGCGGACCACGCCCTCCTCGGGCGCCGGCTGGCCGAGGCAGGACTTGCCGCATCGGTCCGCCTCGTGGCCCACGAGAACCGCCGGGTGCTGGCGCACCTGCGGGCCAACACCTTGCGTCTGCACCGCGGGTTCGCGTACGCGCCCGACCGCGTGCTCCGCGCCGTCGTGACGTTCGCCCAGAGCCGGCACGCGGCGGCCCGGAACCTCGCCCGTCGGGAGTTGGTGTCCTTCCCGGTCCACGACTACGTTCCTGCACCCCGCGACCGGCCCAGACAGCACCGGCCGCGGGCGGGCGACCCGGCGGTGGTGCGCCGGCTGCACGACCTCCACGCGCGCCTCAATGCGCGGCACTTCGGCGGGACGCTGGCGGTGCCGACCTTCCGGGTGTCGCACCGCATGCAGCGCCGCCTGGGCGAGGTCCTGGTCGAGGCGGGCGGCTGTGTGATCGGGGTCTCCCGGCGCCACGTCGAACGGGACGGATGGGACGAGGTCCAGCACACGCTGCTGCACGAGATGGTGCACCAGTGGCAGGTGGAGAGCGGACTGCCGCTCGATCACGGACGCGATTTCCGCCGCAAGGCGCGGGAGATCGGAATCGAGGCATCGGCGCGGCGGGCGATCGGCACCGACCTGCGCCGTGCCGCATCGAGGAGGACGGATGCCGTTTGACGGCGTGGACTTCTACGAGAGCGACTCGCTGTTGAGTGAAGAGGAACGGGCGGTCCGCGACACGGTCCGCCGGTTCGTGGACGACGAGGTGCTTCCCGTTATTGGCGAGCACTACATCGCCGGGACGTTCCCGGTGGAGCTGATTCCGAAGATGGGCGAGCTGGGGCTCTACGGGGCCAATCTCCCGGAGGAGTACGGCTGCGCGGGCCTCAACAACGTGGCCTACGGGCTCATCATGCAGGAGCTGGAGCGCGGCGATTCCGGCATCCGGTCGTTCGCGTCGGTTCAGGGTAGTCTCGTGATGTACCCGATCTTCGCCTTCGGCACGGAGGAGCAGCGGAAACGCTGGCTCCCCGGACTCGCGTCCGGCGAGCTGATCGGGTGCTTCGGGCTCACCGAGCCCGACTTCGGCTCCAACCCCGGCGGGATGATCACCAC
>DAINBS010000136.1:0-2746 GCA_036732805.1 Gemmatimonadales bacterium
GACCGGGAACAACGAGGTCAGCCTCTTCTCGTACCTCGGCGCCCTGGAGGGGGCGCTTCGGGAAGGAGACGCCCGCGCGCTGGACACGTGGCTCGCGCAGGCCGCGGAGTGGCGCAGGCGGATCGACCCGTGAAGGTCGCGGGAACGGTCCTGCCCCCGGGTGACAAGAGCATCACCCATCGTGTGCTCATGCTCGCCTCGTTGCTGCGCGGCACGAGTACCGTGCACGGCGCCCTCACGTCGGCCGACGCGCGCAGCACCGCCCGCTGCCTGCGGCTCCTGGGCGCAGGGGTGAGTCCCATGCGCTCGGGGTGCGTGCGCATCAGAGGCGCCCGATGGCGCGCCCCGGACGTCACCCTCCATTGCGGCAACTCCGGCACCACGGCGCGGCTGCTGCTTGGTCTGCTCGCGGCGCATCCGTTCGAAACGCGGCTCTCGGGCGACGGATCGCTGCGCCGCCGGCCCATGCGGCGGGTCACCGAGCCCCTCGTCCGGATGGGAGCGATTGTCGTGGAGGAGCGCGGCGGCGGGCTCCCCCTGCGGATTCGTGGGGGCGCACTCCAGCCGATCACCTGGGAAATGCCGGTCGCGTCCGCGCAGGTGAAGACCGCCCTGCTGTTCGCGGGCCTCGCGGCCGGCGTGCGCGTGGTGGTACGCGAACCGGTGCCGTCCCGCGATCACACGGAGCGCATGCTCCGCGCGCTCGGAGCTCCGTTGCGCTTGGAGGACGGCCGCGTGGTCCTGGAGCAGGCCTCGGCATGGCTCGCCGGGTGCCCGGCCCTGGACTGGCAGGTGGCGGGGGATGCCTCGTCCGCGGCCTTCCTCGTGGCGGCGGCCCTCCTGGCCCAGCGCGGCGAACTGCGGATCCGCGACGTCGGTGTCAACCCGACCCGCACCGGGTATCTGTCAGTGCTCTCGCGCATGGGCGCCTCGGTCGCCCGGGATGCCGTCCGGGAGGTGTGCGGCGAGCCGTTGGGAGATCTGGTCGTGCGGCCCACCGCCCTCCGCGGAACCAGGGTACGCGCCGCCGAGATCCCATCGCTCATTGACGAGGTCCCGGTGCTCGCGATCCTGGCGAGCCGGGCGGACGGCGAGACCGTGTTCGAATCCGTGGGGGAGCTGCGCGTGAAAGAGAGCGACCGGTTGGGACTGCTCGCCGCCAACCTGCGCGCCGTGGGCGTGCGCGCGGAGGTGGCGGGGGAGGACCTGGTGGTGGAGGGGACGGACCGTCCGCCCCGCGGCAGGGTCGATACCGCCCGGGACCACCGCCTCGCCATGGCGTTCGCGGTGCTCGGCCGCGTGCGCGGGGCCCGCATCGTGCTCTCCGAGCACGCGTCGCCCGCGGTCAGCTACCCGGGCTTCCTTGCCACTCTCGATCGGATCACCGGTCATGCACGCTGACGTCGTGGCCATCGACGGACCTGCGGGGTCCGGCAAGTCGTCCACCGCCCAGGCCGTGGCTCAGCGCCTGGGCTTTGCCCATCTGGACAGCGGTGCGCTGTACCGGGCGTTCACGCTGGCCGCCCTCGACGCCGAGCTGCCGCTCGACGGACCGAGGATCGCGGCCCTGGCGCCGGAGCGTCCCATCCGCCTCGTGATGGGACCGGACGGGTTCTTCCCCGAGGTGGCGGGGGCAGACGTCTCGGAGGCCGTCCGACGCCAGGACGTCACCGGGCGGGTGTCGGCCGTTTCGGCGTTGCCGGCAGTCCGGGAGGTGGCGAACCGGCTGCTGCGGGAGGCAGCGGCCCTCCATCCGAGAGGAGTGGTCGCCGACGGCCGCGACATCGGGACCGTGGTATTCCCGGACGCCCGCCTCAAGGTGTTCCTCACCGCCTCCCCCGAGGAACGGGCACGCCGCCGCCTCCTGCAGGAGGGGCGGGAGGTGACGCCGGACTCGGTGGCGGCTGAATCGGCCCGCCTCGAAGCCCGGGACCTCGCGGACGCGAGCCGTGCCGTGGCGCCGTTGCGGCGGGCCCCGGACGCGGTCCTGCTGGACACCACCGACCTGACCCTGGACCGACAGGTCGAGGCCATCGTTGCGCTGGCTTGGAAAGCGTTCTCCCATCTTGACATAGCCTGACGGCTGTTCTAGCATCAAAAGCTTGGCTTCCCCGGCTGTCGGGGGGGCCCGAACCCCGAACCGGGTGCCCACCAGGGGCGCCCGACACCCAGGTAACCCGTTCTCATGGCCGAGCAGTCCACCGAAACCCGCAAGCCGGCGTCCCCTTCCGGCATCATCGTCCGCGCCGACCTCCACGACGAGCAGTACTCCCCGGAACAGTACGAGCAGATGCTCGCCCTCTACGAGGGCACGCTCCAGAGCATCGTCGAGGGTGAAATCGTCAAGTCGCGCGTCCTCCGCGTGACCGACACGCACGTCATCCTCGACGTGGGCTTCAAGTCCGAGGGGGCCGTTCCCCGGGACGAGTTCAAGGAGCCCGAGTCGCTCGCCGCCGGAGACGAGATCGAGGTGTTCCTCGAGAAGCTCGAGGACCAGGACGGCGCCGTCGTGCTCTCGAAGAAGAAGGCCGACTTCATGCGCGTGTGGGAGAAGATCCGGCACGCGTACGAGAACGACCAGCCGGTGATGGGCACGCTCGTCAAGAAGATCAAGGGCGGGGTCGTGGTGGACCTGATGGGCCGACATCCGGGCCTCGCCGCGCTGACGCTCGTCTCGGTCGCCGGGTACGCGCTCGGCCTCCGCCGCAAGGATCCGATCCTGCTCGCGCTCGGCGCGGGCGCCGTG
>DAINBS010000136.1:2756-7613 GCA_036732805.1 Gemmatimonadales bacterium
CGTTCCTGCCCGGAAGCCAGATCGCGCTGCGTCGGGTGCCGAACATCGACGAGTTGCTCGGCCAGTCGTACGAGTTCAAGATCATCAAGCTCAACAAGCGGCGCCGCAACATCGTCGTGTCCCGCCGCGTGATCCTCGAGGGCGAGCGGGCGGAGAAGCGCGAGCACCTCATGAAGGAACTCAGTGTCAACCAGACCCGGAAGGGTGTGGTCAAGAACATCACGGACTTCGGCGCGTTCATCGACCTGGGCGGCGTGGACGGCCTGCTCCACATCACCGACATGAGCTACGGGCGCGTGTCGCACCCGTCCGAGATGGTGCAGCTGGGCCAGGACATCGAGGTGAAGGTCCTCGACATCGACTGGGAGCGCGAGCGCATTTCGCTGGGCCTCAAGCAGCTGCAGGCCTACCCCTGGGAGAACGTCGCGGCCCGGTATCCGGTGGGCGCCCGTGTCCAGGGCAAGGTGGTCTCGATCACGAATTACGGGGCGTTCGTCGAGCTCGAGCCCGGCATCGAGGGCCTCGTGCACATCAGCGAGATGAGCTGGACGCGCAATGTCCGCCACCCGTCGAAGGTCGTGTCCATTGGCGAGACGATCGAGGCCGTGGTGCTCAAGGTGGACCCGTCGGAGGAGAAGATCTCCCTCGGCATGAAGCAGACCGAGCAGGATCCGTGGATGATGCTGCCCATGAAGTACGCCGTGGGCACCCGCATCGCGGGCAAGGTGCGCAACCTCACGTCGTTCGGCGCCTTCGTGGAAATCGAGCCGGGCATCGACGGACTGATTCACATCTCCGACATGTCGTGGACCCGCCGCGTACAGCACCCGTCCGAGGTCATCAAGAAGAGCGACACGGTCGAGGTGGTGATCCTCAACATCGACGCCGACAACAAGCGCATCTCCCTCGGCCTCAAGCAGGCGCAGGACGATCCGTGGCTCAAGATCGGGCAGGACTATCCGGTGGGCACGGACCTCGAGGGGCGCATCGTCCGGATCCTCGACAACACCGTCATCGTGGACATCGGCAGCGACATCGAGGGCCTCATCCCCGCCAGCCAGTTCCCGGTGGCGGACAACCGCCGGATCGAGGACGTCGCGAAGGAAGGGTCGCTGGTGGATGTGAAGGTCATGGAGGTGGACCCGATCCACCACAAGATCGTGCTCGCCGCCACCAGCCAGCCCCGCGAGGCGCCGCCCAAGCCCGCCTCGGAAGCGGCACCGGTGCCGGCCGAAGGGTCGGACAGCGTGGACGCCGCCGCGGACGCGGCCGAGGAGCCGTCGGCCCCGGAGGCGTGATCGCCGGAACCAAGTCGGGCCGCCGGCGTCGCCGCTCCAGCGGTGCCGCCGGCGGTCGTGTATCGGGGAGAGGCGGGGAGGCCGCACGATGACCATGGACGCGAAGCTGGCGCAGCTGCAGCGGCTGCGCGACGAGGCGGAGCAGGGCGGGGGCGCCGAGCGGATCGCCGCCCAGCACGCCAAGGGCAAGCTCACGGCGCGGGAGCGGATCGACCTGCTGCTCGATCCGGGCTCGTTCGTCGAGTTCGACCGGTTCGTCGTCCACCACGCCACCGACTTCGGCCTCGCCAGCCAGCGGCCCCTGGGAGACGGGGTCGTGACGGGGTACGGACGGATTGACGGCCGCCTGGTCTACGTGTTCTCCCAGGATTTCACGGTGTTCGGCGGCTCGCTGGCCGAGGCCCACGCCCAGAAGATCTGCAAGGTGATGGATCTCGCGGTGCGCAACGGCGCGCCGGTGGTCGGGCTCAACGACTCCGGCGGCGCCCGGATCCAGGAAGGGGTGGTCTCGCTCGGCGGTTACGCCGACATCTTCTTCCGGAATACCCGCGCCTCGGGCGTGGTGCCCCAGATCTCGGCCATCCTCGGGCCGTGTGCCGGCGGCGCCGTCTACAGCCCGGCCATCACGGACTTCACGTTCATGGTTCGCGGCGTCTCGTACATGTTCGTGACCGGGCCCAACGTCGTGAAGACCGTGACGCACGAAGACGTCACGGCCGACGAACTGGGCGGCGCCGACGTGCACGGCGGAACCTCCGGGGTCGCGCAGTTCGTGCTCGATTCCGAGGTCGAATGCCTCGCCGAAATCCGGCGCCTCGTCGGGTTCCTGCCGGGCAACAACGTGGACAGCCCGCCGGCCCGGACGGCCACCGACCCCGCCGAGCGGCGGGACGAGGCGCTGCTGACGATCGTGCCGGACAACCCCAACAAGCCGTACGACATGCATGAGGTCATTCGCCGCGTGGTGGACGACGGCGAGCTGCTGGAGGTCCATCGCGACTTCGGGCAGAACCTCATCGTGGGGTTGGCGCGCCTGGGGGGACATCCCGTTGGCGTCGTGGCGAATCAGCCGGCGGTGCTGGCCGGCGTGCTCGACATCAGGGCCTCACGGAAGGGCGCGCGGTTCGTGCGGTTCTGCGACGCGTTCAACATCCCGCTGGTCACGTTTGAGGACGTACCGGGATTCCTGCCGGGGCTGGACCAGGAGCACGGCGCCATCATCGTGCACGGGGCGAAGCTGTTGTACGCCTATGCCGAGGCGTCCGTCCCCAAGCTCACCGTCATCACCCGGAAGGCCTACGGTGGGGCGTACGACGTCATGAGCTCCAAGCACGTGGGCGGCGACTACAACGTCGCGTGGCCTACGGCGGAGCTGGCCGTCATGGGCCCGAAGGGCGCGGCCGAGATCCTGTTCCGCCGGGAAATCGCGGCGGCGCCCGATCCGCAGGCCAGGCTCGACGAGCTGGTGGGGGACTACCGCGAGAAGTTCGCCCACCCGTACGAGGCGGCGGGCCGTGGCTACCTCGACGACGTGATCGATCCCCGGGAGACGCGCCCCCGCCTGATCTCCGCGCTCCAGACCCTGCTCACCAAGCGGGACGTGCTGCCGCCGAAGAAGCATGGGAACATCCCGTTGTAGGGCGAGGGATCGAGAGATCGAGGGATCGACGGATCGCTCTGCCGGGCCATCCCTCGTGCGGTCATCCGATCCCTCCACCCCTCGATCCCTCGATCACTCATGAAGCGTGTCCTTGTCGCAAACAGGGGCGAAATCGCCTGCCGCATCATCCGGGCGTGCCACGAGGAGGGCCTCGATGCCGTCGCGGTGTTCTCGGAGGCCGACCGCGCGAGTCCCCACGTGCAGGCCGCGGACTTCGCGATCGAGATCGGTCCCGCGCTCTCGCGTGATTCCTATCTGAGTGTGCCGCGCCTGCTCTCGGCCGCGGCCGAGTCGGGCGCGGATGCCGTGCACCCCGGCTACGGGTTCCTCTCGGAGCGCGCGCACTTCGCGGAGGCCGTGGAGGCGGCGGGGCTGATCTGGGTGGGGCCGCCGCCAGCGGCCATCCGGGCGATGGGTGAGAAGACCGAAGCACGGCGGCGCATGGAAGCGGCGGGCGTGCCGGTCGTGCCGGGCACGCTCGATCCGCTCACTGACGCGGCCGAAGCGGCGGCCGTGGCCCTGCGCGTGGGGTATCCGGTGATGCTCAAGGCGGCCGCCGGCGGTGGCGGCAAGGGCATGCGGCGGGTGGACGACGCCACCGGCCTGCCGGCCGCCTTCCGAGGCGCGGCCTCCGAGGCGCAGTCGGCGTTCGGCGACGACGCCGTGTATCTGGAGAAGTTCCTCGAGCGGCCCCGACACGTCGAAGTGCAGGTCATGGCCGACGGCCACGGGAACGTGGTCCACGTGGGCGAGCGCGAGTGCTCGGTGCAGCGGCGGCACCAGAAGCTGATCGAGGAGTCGCCGTCGCCGGTGGTGGATCCGGAGCTGCGGGCCCGCATGGGCGAGGCGGCCGTGCAGGCCGCGCGCTCGGTGGGATACCGGAGCGCGGGCACGGTCGAGTTCCTGCTCGCGCCCGACGGGGCGTTCTACTTCCTCGAAATGAACACCCGGCTCCAGGTCGAGCACCCCGTGACGGAGCTGGTCTATGGCGTGGATCTGGTGCGGGAGCAGCTCCGCGTCGCGGCTGGCGCGCCGCTCGCGATCTCCGCGGATCTGGAGCCCAGGGGTCACGCCATCGAGTGCCGCATCACCGCGGAGGACCCGCTCGGCGGATTCCTCCCGGCCACCGGGCGGCTCACCTACCTGAGGCTGCCATCCGGTCCCGGGGTGCGCTGGGACGGCGGCGTCGACGCGGGCACCGAAGTCGGGCCCCACTACGATCCCCTCCTGGCCAAGCTCATCGTGTGGGCCGAAACACGCGAGGGGGCCATCCGGCGGATGCGGCGGGCCCTCGATGAACTGCTGATCGTCGGCCTGCCGACATCGCAGGCTTTCCATCGGCGGGTCATGGACGACCCCGTGTTCCGGAGCGGAGCGTACGACATCTCCTATTTCGAGCAGGTCGGACTGGCGCTGCTCGACGCCCCGCCCGATGAGGCGACGCTGCGGCACGCCGCACTGGCCGCCGCGCTGGCGGAGCACGAGTGGCGGCAGGCGGCGGTGGCCCTTGCCGCGCCGGGGACGGGACCGTCCGGAAGCGCCTGGCTTCGGGCCGCCCGACAACAGGGGCTGCGGTGAGCCTCGTGACCGTGCGCGGGATCGCCACCGGCGGCGACGGTGTGGGTCGCCTGCCGGATGGCATGACGGTATTCGTGCCGCGCACCGCGCCGGGGGACGTTGTCGAGGTTGCCGTGACCCAGGTCCACCAGCGATGGGCGCGTGCGCGCCCGGTTCGGCTCGTCGAGCCGGGGCCGGATCGCACCCCACCAGCCTGCCCGCACTACGACGCGGACGAATGCGGAGGGTGCCAGCTCCAGCACCTGACCGCAGACGCCCAGGGTTTGGCGAAGCAGGGCATCCTGCGCGACGTGCTCTCGAGGGTCGGTGGCCGGGCGGTCC
>DAINBS010000136.1:7623-8086 GCA_036732805.1 Gemmatimonadales bacterium
GACCGCAGCTCCCGTTCAACAAAATACGGAACCGGGCGGTCCCGCTCCCGCCGCTCGTGGCGGCCCCGAGCGCCTGGCGGTATCGGTCCAAGATCAGCCTTGCCGTGGGTGCCGGCCGCATCGGGTTTCACCCGTATGACCGCGCGGGCGAGGTGTTCGAGCTGGCCGATTGTCACGTGGCGGTTCCGGGGCTGATGGTGCTCCTCGATGCGGTGCGGGGCGCCCGGTCCGGGCTCCCGGAAGGCGTCACGCACGTCGTGCTCAGGCTCGATCTCGAGGGTGGCCGCCATGTCGTCGTGCGGGGTGGGACGACTCCCTGGGACGCGGCCCGCTTCGGAGCCGCGGTTGGGGGGGCCACGGTGTGGTGGGAGCCCGAGAGGGGGGCCGTGCGGGCACTGACCGGCGACGGCGGGGCATTCCCCGCGCTCGCGTTCCAGCAGGTGAACCCTCCGGTCGCCGAACG
>DAINBS010000137.1:0-8081 GCA_036732805.1 Gemmatimonadales bacterium
CGGGCCGCCGGATGGGGCTCCAACTGTCGTACGATCAAATCCTGTACGGCGACGCCCTGTCGATCATGAGCGATCCCACGTCCGGCACCGGTACGCGGACCGTGCAGTTCGACAATGGGCGATACATCCAGGCCCATCTGCTCGCCATGCCGCTCAAGGGCGCCATCCAGCCGCTGCTGGGCGTGGGGCTCACCATCCACAACATCACGGATGCGTCGGTCCAGGGAACGTTCGCCACGCCCGAGGATCAGGCATTCTCGCAGGGGCTCGCGCAGGATGCCGCGAGCCGGGCGTTCTTCAATATCCTGGCCGGCGTCCAGATGATGCTGGGGGGCCGCGCCGCGGTCTATGCCACCTGGGAGTTCATCCCGGCGACGGACAATTTCCTGCTGAGCGACGAGCAGCACACGTTCGCGGGCGGGATCCGGTACTCCTTCGGGAGCCGCAAGGAAGAGGTGACCGCAGCCCGCTAGCGCGCTGGCGCTGACGTCGCCCGTCGGTCGCGCCCGGCCCCGCCCTGCGGTGCCGGGCGCGACGTCCATCGGGACCCGGCTTCGGCAAAGCGGAGCGGCCAGTCGGCCGCGGCGCGGATGCCGACGCGGGGGGTGACGACCGGCGGACCGGCGGACCGGCGCGCGGGCGGGCAGACGCGAATACGTGCGCCGTCGAGCGGTTCGCCGTTCAGCTCCCCGGTGATGGCCAGCGCCTGGCAGAGGCGGGCCGGCCCTGCACACAGCAGCCGGTCGTCGCGCACCGCGCGGCGGCGGCGCATGATCCCGATTCCTTCGACCGGTTCGAGCGCCCGCACGAGCACCGCCGCGGGGTAGCCCTCCCGCTCGGTCACCACGTTGAAGCACCAGTGCATGCCGTAGATGAAGTACACGTACGCCGTTCCCGCCGGCCCGAACATGGCCGCGTTGCGTGGCGACCGGCGGTTGCCGTAGCCGTGCGCGGCGGGATCGTGCGGCCCCACGTAGGCCTCGACCTCGACGATCCGGCCGCTGGTGACCCGTCCCCGGATCCGGGACTCGAGCACGCAGCCCAAAAGCGCGCGCGCGACACCAACGGTGTCGCGCGCGAAGAACGCCGGCGGGAGCGCAGCGGTCGTCACGAGTCCGACGGCGGCTCGTCTTTTGTCGGCCCGAGCATGGCACGCTGCAGGGCGGCGCTCATGCGCTTGAACAACCCGCCGCCTTCCTCCGGGTCCGCCGGGACATCGGCGGAGGCCGGGGCCCGCGGCTCCGACCGGACGGGCGGCGCGGGCTCACGCCGCGGCGCGGGCGCGACCGGGGCGGCTTCCACTTCCGGCGCGGGGCGCGGCGTGGGAGCCTGGGCCTGCTCCTCGAGTGGCGGACGCGGTCCCGCTGGTCCGGTACCCCGGCGCCCACCCCGACCGCGCAGCGAGCGGTTGTGGGCAACCGGACCGGTGACCGGCGGCTCCGGCGAGGGCGCTTCCGTCGCGGGCCGCGGTTCGGGCCTGGGCGCATGCCCGCCCCGGGAGCCATGGCGGAAGCGCGGGTTCCGGTGCTGCCCCTCGGGCGCGGGTGGAGCCGGTTCGCGCCCGGCCACCGTGGGTTCCACCGGCGGGGCTTGCCGGGTCGCGGGCGCGCGCGGCTCCTCCGCGTGCTCGGCTTCCGCTCCCGCGGAGCCCTCCTCGTCGCCGTGCCGACGGCGGCCGCCTCGGCGCGACCGGCCACCGCGCTCGCCGCGCCGCCGCCGTCCCCGCCGGTCTTCGTCTCCCGACCCGCCACCGTCTTCGGCTCCCGCCGCCGCCGCCTGCGGCGCTTCGGGCCGGAGTCGCAGGAGGTACGCGCCCTCCTCCGACTTCACGAGGTCGATGAGGTCGGCGTCGTGCGCCTGCCGGAGGAACCGCTGGAACCGCCGCGTCTCGAAGAGCGGGTCGGCCGCATCGGCCAGTTCCACCATACGCTCCCGCGCCTGGTCCGCGTCGGTGGATTCCTCGCCAACGGCGCCGATCTCGGTCAGCGCCCGCCGCAGGAGGTCGAACGCCTCGGACAGCGGCAGGCCCTCGGCGGCGGCGGCCGGCGCGGAGGCTCCGCGGCCCCGGCCCCCGCGCCGACGCGGCGGCGGGGGGGCTTCCCGCTCCGGCCGGTCGAGCTCGCGCTCGACGTCGGGCGGGACGTTGGCGTTGGCGCCGACGACGATCTCGTACTGCCCGTTCTCGAGCTTCACGAGACGCAGCAGCCCCCGGCGCGACGCTTCCTGGAGGAACTTGCTGTACTTGCTGAACCCGGCGTCCTTTTCGCTGAACGTCGGGTCGATCTCCTGCATGACCTGCTTGAGCCGGTCCGACCGCATGACGTCGTTGGCGCGCTGCATGCGGGTGACCGCCTCCACGACCAGCTCCCACGGATCCTGCCGCCGCTGCTCGACTTCGCCTTCCTTGAGCAGGCCGGTCAGCTCGTTGTAGCTGAAGTACTCGTCGCAGTTCTGGATGAGCAGGTCGCTCGACGACTCCCGGATCCCCACGCCAATGACGTACTTGCCGTATTCCTTGAGCTTCAGCACGAGGCTCGAGAAATCGGAGTCGCCCGACAGCAGGATGAACGTGCCGATCTCCTGGCGGGTGAACACCAGCTCGAGCGCGTCGATGGCGAGCCGGATGTCGGTGGCGTTCTTCTTGTTGGAGCCGAACGCCGGGGCGAAGATCAGGTCGATCGACGCTTCGGAGAGCGGCACGATGTATTGCGGGTAGCGCCGCCAGTCGGCGTACGCCCGTTGCACGGAAATCTTCCCCTTGAAGACGTCCGAGTTGAGCATCCGCTTGAGCTGCAGCTGCAGGTCCGAGCGGATCCCCATGGTGACGTTGTCGAAGTCGATGAGCAGAGCGGCATTAGGCGCGTGGCGCAGCGGCGCCGGATACGCCTCGGCGGTGCCGCGCCGCGACAGATTGTCAATCACGTTGTACTCAATTCCATTCCGACGACCTGCGCCAGCTCCCGTCGACGCACCTTCCCGCTCCCGGTCAGGGGAAACGCGTCGAAGAAGCGGACGAGGTCCGGAACCTTGAAGTCAGCGACATGGTCGCGGGCGAACGCTTTCAGCTCGTCGCCCGTCACGATCGCGCCCTCCACCGGCACGACGCACGCGCAGACCAGCTCCCCGAGAATCTCATGGGGCACGCCGATCACGCAGGCGTCGTCCACCGCCGGATGCGTGCGGAGGACGTCCTCGACTTCGCGTGGGTAGATGTTGTAGCCCGCGCGGATGATCATCTCCTTGCGACGTCCCACGATGCTCACGTAGCCGCGCTCGTCGACGAAGGCCAGGTCTCCCGTGAGGAAGAAGCCCTCGTCGTTGAACGCCCGCCGGGTCTCGCCCGGCATGCGATGGTATCCCGCCATCACATTCGGCCCGCGCACCGCGAGCTCCCCGACCGCTTCCGCTCCGTGGAGCGACCCGCGCACCACGTCCACCACCCGCACTTCCACGTGGGGCAGGGGGCGCCCGACCGTCTGCGTGCGCGTCTCCGGTGGGTCGTCGAAGCGCGTGATCGAGACGGTCGGGCCGGTTTCGGTGAGCCCGTAGGCGATCTGGACGTCGTTCCACCGTCGGATCCGCTGCACCAGGTCGGCGGAGACCGGGCTGCCGGCCACGATGCCGGTCCGGACGGTGGACAGGTTCCGGCTCCCGAAGGACGCATCCCGCATCAGGAGCTGGAACATGGTGGGCACGCCGGGGACCACGGTGAGCTGCTCGCGCTCGATCAACTCGAGGGCGCCGCCGGGCTCGAACCGCTCCTGCAGGACGAGCGTCCCGCCGGTGAGCAGCGTCGTGAGCACCACGTGCACCCCGAACACCGTGAACAGCGGGACCGCGGAGAGGGCCCGGTCGTCCGGACCGAGCCCCAGCACCTCGGCCGTGCAGAGGGCGGTCTGCACCAGATTGCGGTGCGAAAGGACCACCCCCTTCGGCTTGCCCATGGTTCCTGACGTGTACACCAGCGCCAGCGGCGCCGTGTCACCTGTCGCCCCTGTCGGCGCGGCCGGCTGCCGCCGACCCCGAACCACGAGATCGGCGAACTGGAACACGCGGTCGTCGTACCACATCTCATCGGGACCGACCATCACGAGGTGGCGCAAGTCCGGCAGCTCGGCGAGCAGCTCCTCGAACATCTCGAGGTACTCCGCCTCACCGGCGGTCTGCGCCGCCACCGCCAGCGCCGCTTCGGCGTGGCGCAGCTGGTATTTGAGCTCGTGATAGCTAACCGCGGGATTCACCGGAACCAGGACGGCGTCGAGTCGGGCGGCTGCCAGCAGCGTGATGACCCACTCCCCCCAGTTGGGAAGATCCACCGCCAGCCGATCGCCCGGACCGATGCCCAGATCCCGGAGGGCAGCCGCCAGGGCCGCCGCTTCCGCGTCCACCTGAGCGTACGTCAGGCGCCGCCGGCCGGCGACCAGGCACTCCCGTGCCCCGTGCCGACTAACCGCGTCTGCGAACCGCTCAGCAAGGTGGTAGGACGTCAAGAACCTCCCCCGAGAAATACGGGGAACCAGTTAACCTACACACACTTATGAGGGATGGGAATGCTCGGTGACGCAGCCGGATCGGCGGGATAAGCGGGACGGACGCGATGACCGTGATGGGGAGCGAAGCGCCGCACTACTCCCCTAACACCTTGATTACCAGCCGTTTACGGCGCTGGCCGTCCCATTCCCCATAGAACACCCGCTGCCAGGGGCCGAGGTCGAGCCGGCCGCCGGTAACGGGAACGATGACCTCGTGCCCGACGGTCAGGCTCCGCAGGTGCGCCGCCGCGTTGTCCTCGCCGGTTTCGTTGTGCCGGTACCGCCCCGGATCCCACGGCGCCACGGTCTGCTCGAGCCAGCGCAGGATGTCCTGCCACAGGCCGGATTCGTGGTCGTTCACGAACACCGACGCCGTGATGTGCATGGCCGACACGAGCACCATCCCCTCCACGACCCCCGCGGCCTCGACCTGCTCGGCCACCTGGTCCGTGATGTCGATGATCTCCTGCCGGCGCTTCGTCTCGAACCAGAGGTAGTGGGTGTGGGATTTCACAGGCGGCTAGGCGGTCAGGCGGTTAGGCGGACAGATGGGATCGCGGAGCGACTGACCGCCTCTCCGCCTGACCGCCTGTCCGCCTGCCCTCACAGTCCCCGCAGGGTCGCCAGCGTATCCGCCCCGTAGAACAGGCGGATGTACCTGGCCTGGACGGGCGTGAGCCGGCGCACGGCCCACGCGAGGTGCACGAAATGCGGCTCGGCGGGCACGTGCATGGGCTGCATGCCACACTCTTCCGGCAGCCGGTTGCCCTTGCGTGTGTTGCAGGTCGAACAGGCCGTGACCACGTTGGTCCACTCGTTGGTCCCGCCCCGCGACAGCGGCGTGAGGTGATCGCGGGTCAGGCACTCGCGGTGCCGCAGGCTGCCCGCCGGGCGCCGGCAGAACTGGCAGCGGTATCCGTCCCGGGCAAACAGGAAGGTGTTCGTCACCTGCCGCCGGAACCGGCGGGGCACGTGAACAAACCGGACCAGCCGGATGACGGCGGGGCGCGGTACGGCCACCGCCTGGCTCCGCACGAGCCGGCCGGCGTCCGCCTCCACGATCTCGGCCTTACCGTCGATGACGAGGCGAAGTGCGCGCCGCACCGGAACCATCGTGAGCGGCTCGTACGAAGCATTGAGGGCGAGACAGCGTACGTGCATGGCATCATGGGCAGCCCGCGCGCGTGGCGCGGGCGCTCCCCGTTTGGATCGCCAAGCAGTCTAGCGAGTCCGCCGAACCGGAAGCAAGGAGCGAGGTTGCGGCGGGGCGGTCATGCCGGCGTCAGGACGCGCCGGTCCAGGGCTGGGCGAACGCGCCGCGGAGGGCCTCCTGCTGGCGGGCAACAGCCGCCCGCGAGCTGCCTCCGATGGTAGCCCGCCGCTCGATGGACTCCTCCCAGCTCCCGAGATCGGCCAGGATGGCGGGCAGGCGCGGGTGGATGGCCGCCGCGCGATCGGGGGGCACCGCGTCCAGCGCCACGCCCCCATCCTCCGCCGCCCGCACGAGCCGGCCCACGAGGCCGTGAGCCTCCCGAAAGGCGACGCCCACCCGGACGAGCCCGTCGGCCACGTCCGTCGCCAGGAGCCCCGTATCGAGCGCCGCGCGCATCCGGTCCCCGCGTGGTGCCAGCGTCGCCACCGCGCCCCGCACGGCCGGGAGCGTCAGCAGCACCGTGTCCACGGCGTCGAACAGCCACGCCTTGTCTTCCTGGAGGTCCTTGCTGTAGCCGGCGGGCAGCCCGCGCAAGGTGGCGAGCAGCGCCGTGAGGTCGCCCAGCAACCGCCCCGCCTTGGCCCGGGCAAGCTCGAAGACATCGGGGTTCCGTTTCTGCGGGAGGAGGCTCGACCCCGTACAGAACGCGTCATCGAGTCGTACAAAGCCGACCTCGGACGAGGCATAGAGCATCAGCTCGCCGGCCAGCCGCGACACATGCACGCCGAGCAGTCCCAGGGTAGCAAGCGCGTCCACCACGAAGTCGCGGTCGCCCGTGACATCCAGGGCGTTGGCGCTCGGCCGGCGGAACCCGAGCGCCCGAGCCAGAGCCTCGCGGTCAACCGGAATCCCGGAGCCCGCCACGGCTCCCGAGCCCAGGGGGCAATCGGCGAGCCTTGCCGCGACGGCCCCGAGCCGCTCCCGGTCGCGCACCAACGGCCAGGCATGTGCCTGGAGAACGTAAGCCCAGCGGACCGGCTGGGCGCGCTGGCCGTGGGTGTACCCCGGCAGCACCAGCTCGACGCCATCGGCCGCGCGGTCGACCAGGGTGCGGCCAAGGGCCTGCACCTCGGCGTCGATCGCGCCCAGCGCGTCGCGCAGCCAGAGCCGCAGGTCCGTCACGACCTGGTCGTTGCGCGACCGGCCCGTGTTCAGCTTGCCGGCGACCGCACCGACCTCCTCGTACAGGAGTCGTTCGACCAGGGTGTGGACGTCCTCGTCGGGCGCCGTCTCCGCGGCGCCGTTCCGCAGCCGGTCCGCGGTTCGGTCGAGACCCCCGCGCAACGTGGCTGCCTCGGCCTCGGTGAGTACGCCGGCACCGCGCAGCGCGTCGGTCCACGCCTGCGCCACCCGGACGTCCTGCGGCCAGAGCCGCTGGTCAACCGGCAGGCTTCGGTTGAGCCGGTCGAGCGCCTCGGCCGGCTCGCCGGCGAAGCGCCCGCCCCACATCTGGTGGGGGGACCCGGGTGGCGGGGAACTCAAGTGGGGGCCGGCTCAGGCCACCGGCAGGTCCGCGGACGCCCGCCGCCGCACCTCGGCCCCGATACGGACCGGGAGCCCGAAAAGGCGGATGAACCCGCCCGCGTCGGCCTGGTTGTAGACATGATCCGCTTCGAATGTCGCATACTGCGGCTGGTAGAGCGAGTACGGGCTCTCCCGGCTGATGACGGTCGCCTGCCCCTTGAACAGCCGGACCCGCACCGCGCCGGTCACGTGGTGCTGGGTGACATCCACCAGCGCGTCGAGCGCCTCCCGCTCCTGGGTCCACCACCGCCCCTCGTACACGAGGTCGGCGTAGCGCGGGGCAACACCGTCCTTGAGGGCCAGCGTGCGGCGGTCGAGCACCAGCTGCTCGAGCTCCCGATGGGCCGCCCGGAGCACCGTGCCCGCCGGCGTCTCGTAGATGCCACGGGACTTCATCCCGACCAGCCGGTCCTCGACCACGTCGGCCCGGCCCACGCCATGCGCCCCGGCCACGTCGTTGAGCTGCTCGATCAGGGCGACGGGACCGAAGGGGACCGCGTCGACCGCCACCGGCACGCCGGCCTCGAATCGGATGGTGACCTCGTCGGGGGTGTCCGGGGCATCCGCCGGGTCGGCGGTCATCAGGAAGAGGTCGTCGGGCGGCGGCACCGACGGGTCTTCGAGGATGCCCCCCTCGTGCGATACGTGCCACAGGTTCCGGTCGCGGCTGAACGGCTTGGCCTCGGACACCGCGACCGGAATCTGCTTCTCGCGCAGATACGCGATCAGGTCTTCCCGGCCCCGGAAGCTCCACTCCCGCCAGGGGGCGATGACCTGCAGGTCCGGGGCGAGCGCCTGGAAGGTGAGCTCGA
>DAINBS010000138.1:0-8051 GCA_036732805.1 Gemmatimonadales bacterium
TGTCCTCTGGGTCACGGCATACGTCGTGGTCCTGCGGCTCGCCGCCAAACTGCTGGCCAGCGTGGTCGTCGCCCGATTGGCGCGCGTCTCGCCGGCGCTGCTCGCCACGGTGCTGCTGCAGCCCGGAGTGATGGGCATCGCCCTGGGCCTGAACGTCGCGCAGATGCTCGGTGATGACTACCTGTGGATCCTCTCGGCCGTGACCGCCTCTGCGGTGGTGTCGGAGATCCTCGGCCTGTTCCTGCCACGTATCCACGAGGAGCCGGCCTGATGGCACGCGCCGCTGCGTTGCTGCTGATCCTCGCCACCGTGATGGGAGTCCAGCGAGCCGGCTCGCCGGTCGCGACGTCCACGGTCACGTTGCCTCTCGGTTTCGCACTGATCGCCGCCTACCTGCTCGGGGCTGCGGCAGAGCGAGTGCGTCTTCCGCGCCTGAGCGGGTACCTGCTGTTCGGCCTTCTCTGCGGGCCCTTTCTCCTGAACCTCATCACCTCGTCGATGGCGCGTGACCTTCAAGTCGTGAACGGCTTCGCGCTCGCGCTGATCGCGCTCGTCGCGGGACTCGAGCTGAACGTCGGTCGGTTGCGAACGTACCTGCGGGACGTGCTGCTCGTTGTCGGAACCGTCATGGTGGGGACGTGGGGCGTCCTCACCGTGGTGCTGTGGCTGGCCTGGCCATGGCTTCCGCTCGGCGACGTCGGCGGCGGTCTGCCGCGGCTTGCCGCGGCGCTCATCACGGCCGCGCTGGTCACGAGCTTCTCCCCGACCGTCACGATCGCGGTGATCGCCGAGAGTCGCTCGCGGGGACCACTGAGCGAGCTCATCATGGCGGTCGTCGTCATGGCCGATCTGCTTTTGATTCTCGGGTTCGCGCTCGCATTGCAGTTCGGGCGGTCGACCATGTCTTCGGTGCCGACCGACGTGGGACTGGGGGTGCAGCTCTCCTGGGAGATCTTCGGCTCGCTGGCGTTCGGCGCCATTGTCGGCGCGGCCTTTGCCGCCTATCTGCGCGTCGTTGGCCGCGAGATCACGCTGGCGCTGCTGGCCGTCTGCGCGCTGCTGGCCGTGGTCGCGCCGCTGGTGCACTTCGAGATCATCCTTGCGGCCCTGGCGGCCGGGCTGGTCGTCGAGAACGTCGCTCCACCCGAGGGTGACAACCTGCGGATCGCAATCGAGCGCGGCGCGCTGCCCGTGTTGATCGTCTTCTTCGCCGCCGCAGGGGTCTCACTGCAGCTCGATGTGCTGGCCGTCGTCGGGCCCACGGCGCTCCTGGTGGCGGCCGCGCGGTTCGCCCTCATCCGGGGCATCACGGCGTGGGTCGTGCGCGGCGCGGCTCTCGCGGAGACGCCAGTGCGGCTCGTGTGGATGGGCCTGATCTCGCAAGCGGGTGTCACCCTTGGACTCGCCACGATCGTGGCGACGGAGTTTCCCGGCTGGGGTGCGCAGGTACGGACATTGATCGTGGCCTTGACGGGGCTCCACATCCTGATCGGTCCGATTCTGCTGAAGGCGGCACTACAGCGTGCAGGTGAGATCAACAAGATCTGAGGACCGGCGCACGCTGGTGCGTCCGCCGAGGGGTGGAAGGCACGGCGCTGAGACAAATCCGGCGCCCACTGCCGGGAGACCGGCGATGCATAGCGAGAGGCCACCGAAAAGCCTACCGGGCAGACTGGTATCCGCTTTGCACGTCAGGTACGGAAGGCCTTATCGGCTCCGTGGGTGCGGGGAGGACATCATGAGAGTGCGCCCATTTCCGATCGCGATTGTGATGGCATGGACCTTCTTCCCGAGCCTGGTCGGCTCGGTTCGCGCCCAGGAAGAAGACGTCGGCGGCACCCGGTCTCGTCCACTCATCTCGTCGGACGGCGCCACCCGGACACTGTCCGGCACGTCCGTCCTGCCGGCGTTCACTGGACCCGAGTTCGAGTGGCGGGTCGTGGTGAACAACGGCGTGCAGGCTCCCGGCGATCCCCGGCCATTCAACAGCTACAACCCACCGTCTCTCAACACCCATCAGCTGGTCGTCTTCCGCGCGCGCACGAAAGGCGGACCGGGCGGCGAGCCCGCTCACGGCGTCTACACTCGCGAGATGGCGTTCGGAACGCCGATCGCCACGATTTTCGACCGCGATACCCTGGTGACGTACCCGAACAACCTGGGGACAACGATTGTCGAACCGCCGTCCTTCCCTCGCATCGACATGTGGAAGGACACCGTGGCCTCACGCGCGAACCACCCGCCGGTCTGGACCTACCTCCTTCCCGACGGGACGGAGACCCGCGCCGGAACCACCGGCATCTACACCAATCCGTTCTCGGCGCTGATCACCGGCGCGAGCAAGCTCGGCGCAGTGCCCGGCTTCGCGTTCTTCGCGGTCCCCGGAGTCAGTCCGGCGATGATGTTCGACGTCTTCCCCGGCGCTCCCGCGGTGACCGATGGCGCCACCCTCGTGTTCAAGGGCAACTACAGCGTGCCCGATCCGGACGATCCTTCCGTGATGATCGGCAGGACGGGCGTCTACTATCGCGAGCTGACGAACGCGCCCGCTGGCGGCTCCTCGCCGGTCATCCTGATTGCCGACTCGGACACGATGATTCCCGGCACCAGCACGTTCTTCGGCTCCGCCGCGCCTCCCAGCGCCGCCCGCCGCCTCGCGGTGTTCACGGGGTGGGACAACGAGTGGAGGCCCACGAGGGGCGGCATCTACCTGGCGCCGCTGACCGGCCCGAACCCGCCGCTCACCCCGCTGGTCGAGATTGGCGACCCCGTGCCTGGCGAGCCCGAGGGGACCGTATTTCGCAACCTGGGCGAGGGGCTTTCGTTCGACGGGCGCTTCGTCGCGTTCTGGGCCACATGGGGAACCGACACCAGGACGCTGATCCTGCAGTGTCCGGACGAGGGCAACCGGGACCGCCTGGAGTTCTGCCGGAGCCAGCACCCCGACGGGTATGCGGCGAGGGTTCCCGTGCATCAGGGCATCTTCGTCCACGACATCGACACGGGGCGCACGTCGGCCGTCGCGAAGGCGCCGGCCCACTTCACTGACTTCGTCTACTGGAACTTCTCGGGCAAGGTCCCCGGCCAGCACGGCGAGGAGGAAGGCGAGCCTGCGCGGTGGCGCTCGGCGAGTTTCGCGGCGGTCTCCGGCCTGGCGGACGGCTCACTGGCGGATCCCTTCTTCCACACGGTCTTCAAGGCCAGGACGGGCGATGCGTCGGACGTGGAGCCGCCGGTTGACGGGATCTACCTTCGCGAAGGGGACGACCAGTCGTCGCTCGCGATCGTCGTAAGGGCGGGCATGGACGGACGGCTCTTCGATCCAGCCGCCGAGGACGACAGGACGGGGGAGCCACTCCTGGTCACCGACATGGCCGTCGAGCGCGAGGGCTTCCGGGGCCGGTGGCTCGCCGTCAGCGTGAAGATGGGGACCGAGGAGGCCGGGTGGGCGGGGATCTACCTGGGCGCGGTGGACGGAAGCCGGATGCCGGCCGCGGCCCCCGATGCCTATGGCACGCGGTTCAACACGCCGGTGTCGGTGCAGGCCCCCGGCGTGCTCGCCAACGATGATCCCGGCGGCTTCGACGTGGCCGTGGAACTGGCGGAGCACGCCGCCAACGGCACGCTGTCGCTCGGCGCGAACGGAGGATTCGTCTACACACCGGATGCCTCGTTTGCCGGCACGGACCGGTTCACGTACCGGGTGCGGAACAGCCGGGGCGCCAGCGCGCCGGCCACCGTGACCATCCACGTGGAAGCGCCGAGCGAGCCGCAGCCGCCTACGGACCTGCACGTGCAGGAGATCCGCGGTCATCGCGTCACGCTGCGCTGGACGCCGCCTCGGCTTGGTCCGGGGCCGACCGGCTACACCATCGAGGGCGGCGCCGCGCCCGGTGAGGTGGGCGCGGCCATCCTCGTCGGTGACGTGGCGCTATTCTCGATCGACGCGCCAGCCGGACGGTTCCACGTCCGCGTCCGCACGCGGTCGGGAGCCCACTGGAGCGCGGCATCGAACGAGATCCAGGTGCTGGTGGACGTGCCCGCGTCACCGTCGGCGCCGGACCGTTTCCTGGCGCTGGTGAACGGGGACTCGCTCGCGTTGTCCTGGCGGAGCACGTACGTGCCGTCGGCCTCGAAGGGAGGTGGCGGTGAGCCGACCGGCTTCGTGCTGGACGTGGCCGGCGCGGTGATCACCTCGATTCCGCTGGGGATGGCGGAGACGGCCAGCTTCTCGGGTATTCCACCCGGGACCTACAGGTTGTCGCTTCGAGCCGTCAACGCCGCCGGGAGCAGCGTCGCGTCGCCCGCCGTGGACGTGACGCTCCCGGGGCTGTGCTCGGGAGCGCCGCACGCACCGGCGAATGCCGTGGTCTTCACGGTGGAAAACACGATTCACGTCGCCTGGGATCCGCCAGCCACGGGCCCGGCGGCCACCGCGTACGTCGTGAACGTCAGCGGGTCGTTCGTGGGCAGCTTCGCCACGACGGCGCGCGAGGTGAGCCGCACGGCCGGCGCGGGCTCGTATACCTTGAGTCTCGTCGCCGCGAATCCATGCGGCACGAGCGGCGCAACGGCGCCGCAGACTGTCACGATACCGTGAGCCATGCACGGCGGGCGCAGGCTGCTGCGCCCGCCGAAGGGTGGAAGGCACGGCGCCAGGCGGACGTAATGGGTGCAGGGCACGTGATCATCACGTGGGCGCGGCCAGGGCCTAGAATTGGCACCCATGCGCATCCCGTTATCCGACGAGCGCCGCGCCCTCCTCGTGAAGGCACTCAAGGGACATTTCGAAGCCGAGTTCGACGAGCCCCTCAGCGACTTCCGCGCGGAGGGACTCGTGGCGTTCTTCCTGAGGGAACTGGGACCGCCCGCCTACAACCAGGGCGTCCGTGACGCGGCCGCGTTCATCCAGGCCAGGCTCGGCGATATCGATGGCGAGGTGTACGAGCCCGAGACATGAGGCGCCGTCGCCGGGCGGACGGCATCACCAGGCGGCTGCGAGCCGCCCCACCTCCGCCAGCACCGCCTGGTCCTCGTCGCGGATGTCCTTCGACCGCTTGTCGCTGTCGTAGTACGCGGTGACGACCAGCGCGCCCCTGCCGGGAGGGAAGGCGATGGCCACGTCGTTGACCTTGTCCGTCATCGCGTCCGCCGTGGCGGTCCCGGTCTTGTCGCCCGCGCGCCAGTCCTTTGGCAGGCCCGCGCGGATGCGCTTGTCGCCGGTGCGCGTCTTCACCATCCAGTCGATGAGCAGGTCGCGCGAGGCGCGCGTCAACAGGTCCCCGGTCAGGGTCGCCGCCATGGTCTGCGCCATGGCGCGCGGGGTGGTGGTGTCGCGCTCGTCGCCCGCGACCACCAGGTTCAGCATCGGCTCGGTCCTGTCGAGGCGCGTGTACTGGTCGCCCATCTCGCGGAGCCGGGCGGTGAAGCCGGACGGCCCGCCAACGCGCGAGAGCAGCAGGTTGGCCGCGGTGTTGTCGCTGGTCACCTGCGCCGCCTCGGCCAGCGCGCTGATCGCGATGGCCGTCCCGCCCGCCTTCAGGTGCGCGCTCGTCACCGGCGCGTACGACAGCAGGTCCTTCTCCGAATAGGCGACGACGTCGGTGAGCGTCAGGCGTCCTTGGTCGGCCTCCCGCAGGATGACGGCCGCGAGTGGCAGCTTGAAGGTGGAGCACATGGCGAAGCGCTCGTCCATCCGGTGGCCCGTGACGCGCTTCGTCGCCGTGTCGAGGAGGCAGACGCCGAGGCGGCCGCCGGCGCGCGACTCGAGCGCCTGGAGCGCCCGGGCGGTGACGTCGGACTGCGCGCGGGGCAGGGCCGGTGCGAGGAGCAGTCCAGCGGTCGCGGCGAGCAGGTCCCGGCGCGAGAGAGACGTGGCGATTGAAGGAAGAGGCATTCCCAAGATCCTACAGCGGCCGCAACGGACACGATTATGGTTGAGCGGTGCGATGGGTGCGGATCCGCTGGTGGCGCGTGCCATAATCCGGCCATGCTCAGGCGCTCCTTTCTCTCCGCCGTCACTGGCGTTGGCGCGCTCTTCGCTCCTGCTCAACCCGCGGCGGCCGCGTCGACGACGCAGACCGGCCCCGCCCGGCACGCGCAGGACGACTGGCTGGACGAGGCGCCGCGCGGGCACCGCGTGATCTTCGACTCGTGGATGGCCGACACGTTCGGCGAGGCGGTGGGGTTCGCGGGCAACTGGACCCGCGTCAACAAGGAGAGCTACGGCCTCACCGACGCGGACCTGGCCATCATCATCGTGGCCCGGCACGGCTCGGCCCCGTTCGCGTTCAATGAAGCCATCTGGACGAAGTACGGGAAGATCTTCGCCGCCAACATGTCCGCGAACGACAAGGCGGCGCACCCGAATCCCTCCACCAACGTGCACGCCACGCGCCTCGCGAACCTGGCGAAGCAGGGGATGCGGCTGGCCGTGTGCAACCTGACGACGCGGGCGTACAGCCAGATCATCGGCAAGGAAACCGGGACGACGCCGGAGGCGGTGTACAAGGAACTGACCAGCAACCCGGTGGGCCCCGCCATGTTCGTCCCGGCTGGCATCGTGGCCGTGACGCGCGCGCAGGAGCGGGGCTACGCGCTGGTGAGCATCGGCTGACGGCCCGGCGTCAGGGCGCAATCCAGTCGGTCAGCGCCACGAGCCGGCCGTCCCGCATCTCGCAAATGAAACCCGCGCGCTGCGCGTGGTGATTCGTCGCCGCGAAGCTCACGTTCGGCATCACGCCGCCCGCGTCCCAGTCCTTCAGGCTCTCCATCGCGTCGATGAACCGCTCGCGCGTGAGGTTGCGGCCGGCGCGTTCCACGCCCTCGATGACGAGCCGCCCGAAGGTGTAGCCGTAGAGCGTGTAGCGATCGAAGCGGCGGCCCGGATGAAGTCGTGCGAGGGCCTCGCGATACCGCGCGACGCCGGGCGCCTTGCTGTGCTCGGGATCCGGGTAGTGGCAGAACCCCAGCGTCCCGTCCGAGCCACCGCCGGGGACGGCCAGCGACGCCTCGTCCGTCAGCGGACCGGCCGAGACCATCAGGCCGCGCCCCCCGGCGCGCGCGCGGGCAGCCATCAGCGCCTGCGCCTGCTCCGGGTAGATCGCCATCACGACGGCGTCGGGCGTGGCGGCCGCGAGCGTGGAGAATTCCGACGAGAGGTCGACCGGCGTGCGGGAGGCGATGGGTACTTCGCCCACGACCTGGTATCCGAAGCGCGCGGCGTGCTGGCGAAGCGCGTCGCGGAAGGTGAGGCCGTAGGCGTTTGGATCGTGCGCGATGGCAATGCGCCGGAGCCCGCGGTCCTTCGCGAGGTAGCGGAACATCACCTCGGCCTCGCCCTCGAACCGCGGGAACGACGTGAAGAGGTAGCGCTCGCCCCCGGACGACACAAGCGCCGTGTGCGGGAACATGAGGGGCACGCGCCGCGCACGCGCGTGGGCCGCGATGTCGCCGATGGCGGGGCCGCTGAAGTTCACGACCGCGAAGACCTTGTCCTCGTCGATCATCTGGCGAGCTAAGGCGAGCACGTCGGCCGGCGCGCCGCTCAGGCGCCGGCGATCCGTCCACGCGAAGCGGCGCCCGTGCACCCCGCCCGCGGCGTTGGCCTCCTCGAACGCGAGCCTGAAGCCCAGGTTCTCGCCGTCGAGCGAGAGCGACCCGACAGCCGACTCGACGCCGATCCGTATGGTGGTATCCGTGACGCCGCTGCCATCGTCCTGGCGCGCGTCAGCGACGGCCCCGGCCGCGGCGACGGCCACCAGGAGCGCGAGGGATAGGAGCTTCATCGCCGCCCATTCTGTCCCGGATTCACCGAATCCGGTGGAGCTCGAGCAGCTGCCGCCGGACCGTCGTATCCAGCCCCTTCTCCTTCAGCCTCGCCCACAGGCGCTCGACGACCCGCGCATCCACGTAGCCCGGCACCGTCGTGCCCCACTCCTGCGTGGCACGGAAGGCATCGAGCGCCGCGACAGCCTCCGGCGTGTACACGAGGGCCTCACCGCCGGTCATCGGGATCGCCTTCTCATTCGGGCGGTAGTACCCGAGCGCGT
>DAINBS010000139.1:0-8042 GCA_036732805.1 Gemmatimonadales bacterium
GGCGGCCGAGCGGGCGGCGGGATCCCGGGTCTGGCGCGACGCGATGATGCCCACGACGACGACGACGACGGCAAGCAGAAGCGGCCACATGGGGCAGTTCCTCGGATTGGGGACTGCCGATAAGCTTACGTCGGGTGATCGTGTGGAGGCCAGCAGTGCGTGACGCGGGGAACGGACAGGAGAGGGTGCGCGTGGACCTGCACGCGCACACGCGCCGCTCGACGGATGCGTGGACGACGCCGGTGGAGCTGGTGCGTCGCGCGGCCGCGGCCGGGCTCGACTGGATGGCGGTGACGGATCACGGGCGGCTCGACGGCGCCCTGGAGGCCGCCGCCACCGCGCCGGGACGCATCATCGTGGGTGAGGAGGTCCGGTGCCGGGAGGAAGTCGACCTGATCGGGCTCTTCCTGCGGGAGCTGATCCCGGATCATGCGCCGGTGGCCGAGGTGGTGGCGGCCATCCGGAGCCAGGGGGGCGTCGTGTACGCGCCGCATCCGTTTGCCTACCGCAGCCGGGCCGAGGAGCGCGCCGCCGTGGTGCTGGCCGTGGCCGACGTGGTGGAAGTCTTCAACAGCCGCGCGTTCGCGCCCGGCTGGAACCGCCGGGCCGCCCACGCCGCCGCGGCGGCCGGCCGCCCGGGCTTCGCCAGCTCGGACGCGCACTTCCCGTGGGAAATCGGGCGGGCGTGGACCGAGCTGCCGGCGTTCGACGACGGAGCGTCGTTCCTGCGGTCCGCACGGTCCGCCCGTCCCGTGGGGCATCGCCGCGGGTCCCCGTTCCTGCACATCGGGTCAATCGTGCTGAGTCTGGCCCGGGGCGGGAGAGTGGATCTCTGAAGCACAGAGTGCAAAGGGCAGAGTGCAGAGTGGATCTACTCATTGCCTCCTCTGCACTGTGCTCCCTGCACTCTGCACTACGCTATCCCGGACCTTCCCGGAAGAATGTTCTCGCATGCCACGAATCCCGCGCCGCGGTCTCCCACTTGCCGCTCCGGATGCCGCCCAGGTCCGGGACCGCGTTGTTGAAGACGACGGTGGTGGGTGAGACCGCTCCAGCCTCGGCGAGGTCGCCGAAGGCCGCGCGGGACACCCGCGCGATGCCGCTCTCCGAGCGGTAGAGCACGGGACCGTTGTCCATCAGCGCCACGGCGAGCGTCCGCTCGTGCTGCCGCAGCTTCTGGGTGAGCGCATCGATCGAGCAGCCGGAGACGCCCGCGGCCTGCTCGTCCACCGCGATCAACAGAAACCGGTCATAGCGGAAATCCCGGCCGCATCGCAGGGGGACGCCGTGTGCGGCCCATCCGTCGAGGAAGGCGTCCACGTCGGCGAGCAGGGCAGCCTGCTCGTTGGGCGCGAGGCTTCGGTCGGCCGCGAACACGAAGACACGCGCGTGATCGGGCAGGGCGTCAAAGGCAACGCGGGGCATGACGACTCCGTGTGGGCATTCGGGTCCTGGCAGTAACTTCCGTGCCGCGCGGCTGGTATCGCGGACATGGACAGGAAGGGCTCTGCCGATGACACGTAATGTACTGACTCCCCCGACCCGGCTGCTGCTCGGCCCCGGCCCGTCGAATCCCCATCCCACGGTCTCGGCCGCCATGGCGGCGCCGCTGGTGGGGCACCTCGACCCGTACTTCCTGCAGGTCATGGACGAGACCATGGCCGACCTGCGCACCGTTTTCGGGACCACGAACCACCACACGATCCCGATGTCGGGCACCGGCACCGCCGGCCTCGACGCCATCATGTTCAACCTGCTCGAGCCGGGCGACGAGGTGGTCGTGGGCGTGATCGGCTACTTCGGCCAGCGTCTGGTCGAGATCGCCGAGCGGGCGGGGGCCACCGTACGCCGTCTCGACGCTCCGCTCGGCGAGGTCATCGCGCCGGAGCGTGTGGCGGAGGAGCTGCGCCGCGGGCGCCCGAAGCTCGTGGCGCTCGTCCAGGCGGAAACGTCCACCGGCGCGCACCAGCCGCTCGACGAGATCGGACGCATGGTGCGCGACTGCGACGCGCTGTTCGCCGTGGACTGCGTGACGTCGCTCGGCGGCCTGGCGGTGGACGTGGACCGCCGGCTGATTGACGCGGCGGGCTCGTGCTCCCAGAAGTGCCTCGGCGCCCCGCCGGGGTTGGGGCCGGTCACGTTCGGGCCCCGGGCCATGGCCGCCGTGCGCGCGCGCCGGACCAAGGCTGCCACGTGGTACCTGGATCTCCAGCTGCTGTTTCAGTACTGGGGCGAGGCCGGCGGCCCGCGCGACCGCGCGTTCCACCACACGGCGCCCGTCGCCAATATCTACGGGTTCCGGGAAGCCCTGCGCCTGGCCCTCGAAGAGGGACTCGAAGCCCGCTACGCCCGCCACCGCGCCGCGCACGACCGGCTCGTGGAAGGCCTGGGCGCGCTCGGGCTGTCGCTGTTCACCCCGCAGGCGCATCGCCTGCCGATGCTCAACGTCATCCGCATCCCGGACGGTGTGGACGACGCCACGGTGCGGCGCCGGATGCTCGAGCGCGGCATCGAGATCGGCGGTGGCTTCGGACCGCTCAAGGGGAAGACGTGGCGCGTGGGGCTGATGGGGACGAATGCGACGGCGGACGTGGTTGATCGACTGCTTGGGGAGCTGGGATCGGTACTGAAGGCGACGTGAGGACGTGGGGACCTGCCCGGCGATCCCCTAGCGCTCGCCGCGCTCCAGTCGGCCCAGCAGCCTGAGCAGACCGTCGAGCACCGTGAGCGGATGTGGTGGACACCCCGGGACCCACAGATCCACGGCGATCTCGGACGGCATGCCGTTCAGCACCTCGGGACTGCCGCGGAACGGTCCGCCGCTGATCGCGCACGCCCCGACCGCGATGACGAGCTTGGGGTCGGGCGTCGCCTCATAGGTCCGGAACAACGCCTCGCGCATGTTGCGGCTCACGGCACCGGTCAGCACGATGCCGTCCGCATGCCGCGGCGACGCGACGAACTGAATCCCGAACCGGGCCATGTCGAAGACCACGTTGCCCAGCGCCACGAGCTCCGCCTCGCACCCGTTGCAGCTGCCCGCCGCCACCGAGCGCAGCCGGAGCGATCGGCCGAACACCCGCCGCATGGTGGCGTCCAGCGGGCGCGCCAGGCGGACGGCGCCGGTCTCCGTCAGGAGGTCGTCGCGGGCGGTGACCGCCATGGCGATGTCCCGCGTGAACTGCACCGCGCCGTGCGGGCAGGCGTCGGCGTCTTCGGGCGCGAACAGGCAGGCGCCCAGATCGAGACGGGCGGACCCGTCGGGCCTGGGGCGGATCAGGTCCGGCGATGCCTGCGAGGCGCAGTCACGGCAGCCGGCCGGGCAGCGGGCGGCATCGAACACCGGCCGGCCGCGGAACCGCTCCGGCAGCGCCGCGCCGGGCCCCGGAAACGGGGTCGTGGGGGTGCCGTGCGCCAGCCGCGCGCGCAGGAAGTCAAGCATGGCGCGCGCTCACAGGTCGTGCCCCGCGTAGGACAGGTTGAAGCTCTTGTTGCAGAGGGGGAAATCGGAGATCTCGTTGCCCGGCATGGCCGCCGCGACCGCGGGCCAGTTGCGGAACGAGGGGTCCGTCACCTTGTGGCGACGGATGCCGCCCTGGCCGTCGGTGATCACGACGTGCGCGATCTCCCCGCGCCACCCTTCGACGAGCGAGACGACCAGCTCGTCGGGCCGGAGGGCGCCCGCCGTCACCATCGGGGCTCCCTTCGGGACGCTGCCCAGCTGTTCCTCGAGGAACTCCAGTGAGCGCTGGATCTCGATCCGGCGCACCAGGGCGCGCGCGAAGGCGTCACCCGCCCAGGCGGTCGCCACGGGAACGTGGGCGAACCGGAAGACACCCCACGGGTGGTCGTGCCGCACGTCGCGGGGGATCTCGCACGCCCGCGCCACGGGCCCGACGAATCCTTCCCGTTCGGCCAGCGCCGGATCCACCACGCCCACCCCCTCGAGGCGCCCCTGCACCGACGCGTCCGAGAACATGAGGCGCGCGACGGGCTCCAGCATCTGCGACAGCCGCGGCAGGCGGTCGCGCAGCGCCTCGACGAGATCCGGGGTGAGGTCGAACCGCACGCCGCCCGGCCGCAGGAGGCCCCGGCCGAAGCGATTGCCCGTCATGGCGAGGAGTAGGTTGAGGAACTCGCCCCGCAACCGGCCGAAATAGCTGGCGCCGGGCTGATACGCGACGTCGCCAGCGAGCGCGCCGAGGTCTCCCACGTGGTTTGCCAGCCGCTCGAGCTCGAGCGCAACGCCCCGGATGGCCTGGGCCCGGGGCGTCTTGCGGCAGCGGGCCAGCGCTTCCAGGGCACCGCAATACGCGTCCGCGTGCCCCACCACCGTGTCCCCGGCGATGGACTCCGCGACGAGGGCCGCCCGCGTTCGATCAACGGTTTCGAGCAGCCGCTCGATGCCGCGGTGCTGGTACCCCAGCATGATCTCCAGTCCCAGTACGCGCTCGCCGTGGGCCTGGAAGCGGAAATGCCCGGGCTCGATGATCCCCGCGTGCACGGGGCCCACGGCCACCTCGTGCACTTCATCCCCCTCCACCGCATCGAAGTCGTATGCCTCACGGTCCACGGGGGCCCACGTCCAGTCGCTCGGCGCGTGGTCTGGCGGGTGCCGGCGCACCGGCTTCAGCGACGGATGGCCTTCCGGCATGGCGGCGCACTGTTCCCGGATCTCGCGCTCGAAGCGCGCGGCCTGCGGGCAGCGCGGGGTGAGCGCGGGGTACCGTCGCGCGACGACGGTGGAGGTGACCCCAAGGGCGCCCTCGGCGTCGTCGGCCACGACAGCGACGAGCCGGAGCCGGTCGGCGCCGTCGGGCAGGCCGAACAGGGACACGAGGCGGTGGCCGCGCGCGTGCGCCTCGGCCAGCGACGCGCCGAACCCGTCCATGGACTCCAGTGGCACGGACGTGAACGGGACGGCGCGGCGGTTGCGGAGGCCGAGCGCGAAGAGATCCGTCACGGCGCGGTCCCTCCCAGCGCCGCCGCGGCATGGCGCAGCGCGTCACCCAGGGGAGCCGGGACGTAGAGCCCCAGCAGCAGGACCGCCGCGGCCAGCGTGATCGGGCCGGCCACCAGCCATGCGTGGTCGGCTTCCCGGCGAATGCCCGGACTGGGCTCGCCATGGACAACCCGCAGGATGCTGACGGCCATGCCGGCGAAGATGGTGGCGAGCAGGCCGACCACCACGAGTGCCAGGGTGGTGTGCCCGCCCGCCAGCGCCGCGCGCAGGATGATGAATTCGCTCAGGAACGGGCCGAACGGCGGTGATCCGGTGGCGGCGAACAGCCCCACCACCAGCAGCGCGGCGGTGATCGGCAGCCCGCGGCCCAGGCCGCGCACCGTACCTCCCGCCGTGCCGGCGGCGAGCACCACGTTGCCGACCGCAAGGAAGAGGAGGCCCTTGGCCAGCGCGTTGTTCACGAGGTGAAGGGCGCTGCCGTACGCGCCGGCGCCGCCGAGTCCCAGGCCGAGCACCAGCAGCCCCATGTGCTCGACGCTCGAGTACGCGAGCAGGCGCTTGAGATCGGCCTGCCCGAGCACGAACGCGGCGGCCACCACGAGCGAAACCACGCCGAATCCGATCAGCACCGGCTGGACGAACGACGCGAGCCCCGCCGCCGCGACGACCTGGGTGGCGCGGGCCACTCCCAGGAAGGCGAGCGCCGTGAGGCCGCCGCACATGAGCGCGCCGACGGGGCTGGGTGCCTCTCCGTAGGTGTCGGGCTTCCACGTGTGCAGGGGGGCCAGGCCCATCTTGGTCCCGTAGCCCGCCAGGAGGAACACGAACGCCGCCTTGAGCCAGGCCGGATGGAGCTGCGGGGCGCGCCGCACGAGGTCGGCGAGCACCAGTGGCCGGTCGGTGGCGGGAACATCGAACTGTGCCGTCGCCATGAAGAAGGTGCCGAGCAGGGCCAGTGCGATGCCGACCGACGACAGCACCAGGTACTTCCACACGGCCTCGAGCGACCGCCGGTCGTGGCGGTGGTAGATGAGCGGCGCGATGGCGAGCGTGCTGGTCTCCATGCCCACCCACAGGACGCCCAGGTGGTGGCTGAGGCTCACCAGCGAGGCCGCCGCCAGGAACGCCAGGAGACAGCTGACGAACGCGCGGCCGCCGCGCGGGTCTTCATGCCGCAGGTAGCCCACCGTGTACACGGCGACCATCAGGAACAGGAGGCTCACGATCGTGAGCACGAGCATGCCGAGATCGTCGAGCGCCAGCCAGCCGCCCAGGGCCGGCGCGGGCCGGCTCACCCACGCCGCCGTCACCAGGCCCGCGTGCACCGCGGCCGCCCCGAGCAGCCAGACGGTGCGATACGTGGTGGTGCGGTGGGCGTAGGCTCCGGCCGCACCCAGCGCGGGAACGATCGCCAGCGCCAGGAGCATCACGGTTCCTTGAGCTCCTCGAGCCGGGAGGAGCTCAGCGTATCGAACTCGCGGTTGATGTGGAACACGACGATGCCCATGATGAACACGCCCACGAACACATCCAGCAGCACGCCCAGCTCCAGCAGGAACGGCACGCGCTCGGCCTGCGTGAGGCCGAACACGTAGATGCCGTTCTCCAACATCAGGTAGCCCACGACCTGCGTGATGGCCTTGCGCCGCGAGGTGAGCACGATCAGCCCGGTCAGGACGTTCGACAGGGCAACGGCGACGAGGAGCGCGCCCTCGCGCTCCGGGAGCGGCAGGCCGGGCGTTACCGCGAACGCGACGCCCACTGCCGCGACGCCCAGCAGCACCGAGGTCGTGAAGCCGACGAGCGGCTCGACCTCCCTCCGGACGTTGGCCTCCCGGATGGCCCACCGCAGGAACCAGGGCAGGGCCACGGCCTTCACGAGGCCGGTGCCCAGCGCGAGTCCGAAGATGTGCAGGGACCATCCCGGATGCAGGGCCAGCGGGAGGACCGCCAGCAGGAGCCCCTGCGCGCCGATCGCCCGGATGCAGGTGCTGAGCCGGCTCGTTCCGAGGATGACGAAGTCGGTCAGGACCACCAGGGTCAGGAGCAGCGAACTGAGGCCGGTCATCCGGCGAAACCGAGCAGCAGGATGATGGCGAACGCCGGCAGGATCGCCGCCGCCGCCAGGAACCGGGGCACGCGTGCCAGGGACAGGCGCGCCATCATCGCCTCGACGACGCCCAGCGTCACCGCGACCGCGCCCAGGCCCACGAGCCACACGGCCAGCGACGCCGCAACCGGAAGCCCGGCCCGGGGCACGAGGACGTTCACGACCATGGTGGCGAACAGCGCGAGCTTGAGGGCGGTCGCATACTGGATGATGGCCAGGTCCGGTCCGCTGTGGTCGAGCACCATCACCTCGTGGATCATGGTGAGCTCGAGGTGCGTGGCGGGATCGTCCACCGGCACGCTGCCCGTTTCGGCGATGGCCAGCAGCAGCAGGCCGCCGGCCACCATGGTGAGCGCGGGGCCGGCGGCGCTCCACACGGAGGGCGTCTCCGAGAACATCGCCACCAGAGACGTGCCGCCGGTCGCCAGGGCCAGCGCCGCGAAGCAGAGCACGAGCGCCGGCTCGCCCAGGCTGCCGAAGGCGCCCTCGCGGCTGGCACCCATGCCCTCGAAGCTGGATCCGGTGTCGAGGGCGGCGAGCACCATGGCGAAACGGCCGAGCGCGAGGAGGCCGGTAAAGGCGACGAAGTCGGCGGCAAACGTCAGGGGTGCCGAGCGCCCGTCGAGCGGAAGGAGGCACGCGGCGGCAGCCGTGGTCGCGAGCAGCAGGATGGGTGCGACCCGGAACACCCACGTCGTCGTCCGGCTGTAGACCGTCCCCTTCCGCCACAGCCTGGCGAGATCGCGATACGGCTGGCTGATCGGTGCGCCGCGGCGGCCGGTGAGCAGGCTCCTGGTCCGATGCACGATGCCGGGCAGCACCGGTGCGGCGAGCAGCGTGAGGCCGAGCGCCACCCACCCGGCAGCGGTCATCGCGGTCCGCCGAACATCGCGAGGTAGAGCAGCAGGACGCTCACCGTCGCCACGATATAGAGGAGGTAGACCTGGAGCCGCCCCTGCTGGATGGGTC
>DAINBS010000140.1:0-8036 GCA_036732805.1 Gemmatimonadales bacterium
CGAGTCGGCGAGCGTTTCCCCACGAATCTTCTTCTGCAGCATGAGCACGCCGTAGATGAGCCCCTCGGGCCTCGGCGGGCACCCCGGGACGTACACGTCCACCGGCACCACGGTGTCGATGCCCTGCACCATGGCGTAGTTGTCGAAGATGCCGCCCGACGAGGCGCAGGCGCCCATCGAGATCACCCACTTGGGCTGCGGCATCTGGTCGTAGATCCGCCGGATCACCGGGGCAAGCTTGAACGGCAGCCGCCCGGCGCACAGCAGGAGATCGGCCTGGCGGGGCGAGAAGCTCAGGCGCTCCATGCCGAACCGGGCGATGTCGTAGCGCGCCGCCGCCGCCGCCATGAACTCGATGGCACAGCAGGCGGTGCCGAACGGCATCATCCAGAGGCTGTTGGAGCGGGCCCAGTTGACCACGAAGTCGACGCGGGTGGTGAGCCAGTTGGGGGAGACGCTGGACACGATCCCGCCGGTCCCGGGCTCCGGCTTGGCGATCACTCCCATTCCAGCGCTCCTCGCTTCCAGAGGTACACGTACCCGACCGCGAGTACAAGGATGAACACGCCCATCTCCACGAGCCCCAACAGCCCCAGGCTGCGGAAGGCCTGGGCCCACGGGATCATGAAGACGCCTTCAAGATCGAACACGATGAACAGCATTGCGACCAGATAGAACTTCACACTGAAACGCTCGCGCGCGGTGCCCAGGGGCGGCATGCCTGACTCGTACGGGGTGCCTTTGACGGGGGTGGCGCGGCGGTTGGAGAGGATCAGCGAGATGACCAGAAAGGCGGCTCCGTTGAACACGACGAAGCCCATCAACATCAGCAGCGGGACGTACTCGCGGAGCATCGAAACCCCTTGAGCGTGAATTCGTGAAAAAATTCACTTGCTCGGAGGCGGGAAGTTACCTAGGCTTGAAACGGAGTGTCAAGCAAACCCAAGTGGCATAACGGCTAAGCCCGCATATCTTACGGGCCGCCACGCGCACCCCATCCCATCACCCGGACGCCGTCACGGCCATGGCCATCAAATCGGACCGCTGGATTCGCCACATGGCGCGCGAACACGCGATGATCGAGCCGTTCCATGACGCGCAGGCACGGCAGGGCGTCATCAGCTACGGCGTCTCGTCGTACGGGTACGACATGCGGGTCGCCGACGAATTCAAGATCTTCACGAACGTGCACTCCACGGTGGTGGACCCCAAGCACTTCGACGCCCGCTCGTTCGTCGAGTACCGGGGCGAGGTCTGCATCGTGCCCCCCAACTCGTTCGCCCTGGCGCGGTCGGTGGAGTACTTCCGGATCCCCCGCAACGTCCTCACCATCTGCGTCGGGAAGAGCACGTACGCCCGGTGCGGCATCATCACGAACGTGACGCCGTTCGAGCCGGAGTGGGAGGGCCACGTCACCCTGGAGATCTCGAACACCACCCCGCTCCCCGCCCGGATCTACGCCGGCGAGGGGATCGCCCAGGTCCTGTTCTTCGAGGCCGACGAGCACGACGTGTGCGAGACGTCCTACGCGGACAAGCGCGGGAAATACCAGTCCCAGCGCGGCGTCACCCTGCCGAAGATCTGACCGCCCGCCATGGCCGTCGTCCGCTGCCCCATCCATCACGTCCCCTACAACGACGAGAATCCGCGGGGGTGTCCCGCCTGCTGGCAGGACAAGGTGGGCAAGGATCCGGCGAACCTCATGAAGGAGTTGGCGCGGGCGTCGCAGGCGATCCCGCGGGTCGAGATCCTCCCGCTCCCGAGCGAAGACGAGCTGCCGCCGCTGGAGCGCCTGAAGACCGGGGCGTGGCCGGCGCCGGTCACGCAGCCGCCGCGCGTGCCCACACCGGAGCCGACCGGCCTCGAGCGGTTCCTGACGCTCCTGCGGGTCCACGCGCTCGCCGTCACGAGCGTCGTCCTCGTCGCGGTGGTCGCGGGGCTGATGTGGTACGTGAGCCGCCCCACCTTCGCACCCGCGTTGGTGCCGCCGGCCCTCACGGGTGAGCCGCTCCCCTTCCCGGTGACGCCCAACACGCCCATCATCGGCGCGTTCGCCCTGCTCGGAACGCGATCCCCCGCCGTGCACCCCGACAGCCCCTCGCTCGCGCGGTACGAGTTCGGGGAGGGGGCGGTGGTGGACGTCTTCAACGGCGTGGTGTACGCGGTGACGCTCACCTCTCCGCAGCGCGCCTGGCAGGGGAACCGCGTGGGCGCGGACCAGACGCGCGCCCAAGGCGGGCTCGCGCTCCTCGGTCCGATGAGCGAGGAGGAGCCCTCGGCCGCGGCGCCGTTCCCGTTCGGCGGGTATCTCGCGTACCGGGGCATGACCGACCTGCCGCGGCGCCGGCTGACCGCGGCCGTCCGCCCACCGAACGGCTGCTACGACGTTCAGCTCATCATCGCCCCGCAGATCATCGGCACCGCCACGCGCGGCGAGGAGACTTTCCTCGCCGTGAGCCGACGGGGCGGCGCCGTGTCCTGGGTGGTACACGAAGTCCGCGTGGTATCCCGCGCGATCCCCGGACCGTATGCCGGCCCGCCCGCCTGCGAGTAGACCGGGCAGGCGGCGGCGGTCCGGCTCCATGCTTCCCGCTCCCGACCGGTCGCCCGTCCAGATGGAGGCCACTCGATGATCGCCCGCCTGTCGCTTCCCCTTGCCGCCCTCGCCCTCCTGGGCGCGTGCGCGCCCGCCGAACGCGCCGACGAGACGGCAGGCCCCGCCGCCGTGGCGCTCGACGTCACGGACGCGGGGTTCGCGACCCCCGAGTCGGTGCTCCACGACGCGGCTGCAGACGTCTACTTCGTCTCGAACATCAACGGCGGTCCGCTCGACCGGGATGACAACGGCTTCATCTCCCGTCTGAGTCCCGCCGGCGAGGTCCTGGCCCTCAAGTGGATTGACGGCGCAGCGGAGGGCGTCACGCTCAACGCGCCCAAGGGCATGATCCTCCGGCACGACACCCTGTTCGTCGCCGACATCGACGCGGTCCGGCTGTTCGACCGCACGTCGGGGGCGGCGCTCGGCGACTGGCCGCTGGACGGCGCGGCGTTCCTGAACGACCTGGCGGTGGGCCCCGACGGCACCCTCTACGTCACCGACTCGGGCCTCGAGCCGGGCGAAGGCGGGCTCGCGCCGAACGGGAAGGACGGCGTGTACCGGCGTGAGGGCGACCGCTGGGTCGCCATCGTGACGGGCGCCGGCCTCGGCAACCCGAACGGCATCGTCGCGGACAGCGTCGGCATCGTCGTGGTGACGTTCGGGTCCGGCGAGGTGTTCGCGCTGAACCCGGTTTCGGGCGAGCGCACGCCCCTCCCGAAGCCCGACCAGGGCGGGCTCGACGGCGTCGTCCGGCTCGCCGACGGCTCGCTGCTCATCGGCAGCTGGGGCGCACAGGCCGTGTACCGCATGGCGCCCGGCGGCGCCTTCAGCCGGTTCGGCACCGACAGCATCCCGTCTCCGGCGGACATCGGCCTCGACGCCGCCCGCGGGGCGCTGCTGATCCCCGATTTCCTGGGCAACCGCGTGCTCGTCCGTCCGGTGCGGTAGCGCCGGCCGCCCCGCGCATGCCCCCCACCGGCTCCGCCCCGACGTGGTCCATCCGGCCACTGCGCACGCCCGCCGAGTACGAGGCGTGCGTCGCGCTGCAGCGGGCCACGTGGGGCGACGACTTCCGGGAGCTGGTGCCCCCGGCCCTGCTGCAGGTCACCCAGAAGATCGGCGGGATCGTGGCGGGCGCGTTCGTCGAGGACCGCCTGATCGGGTTCGTGTTCGGTCTCACCGGAGTCCGCGACGGGGCCCTCGCACACTGGTCGCACATGCTCGCCGTGGAGGCCGGGTACCGGGACCACGGCCTCGGCCGCGCGCTCAAGCGGTACCAGCGGGACCAGCTGGTTGCCGCGGGCTGCACGCGGATGTACTGGACCTTCGATCCGCTGGTGGCGCGCAACGCGTGGCTCAACCTCCATCATCTGGGCGCGCGCGTCGTGGAGTACGTCCGGGACATGTACGGCAACACGTCGAGGAGCCGGACCGACACCGTGATCGGGAGCGATCGGTTTGTCGTGCGGTGGGATCTGGAGGGATCGAGGAATCGAGAGATCGAGGGGTCGAGGGGTCGAGGGATCGAGGGGTCGAGGGATCGAGGGATCGAGGGCGCCCTCATCACCACCGAGGCCGATCCCCTGCACGATGCGGGCGTCGTCCGCGTCGCCGTGCCGCCGGATATCCAGGAGCTCAAGTCCCGGGACGAGGCCGCGGCACTGGCGTGGCGTGCGTCCACACGCCGGGCGTTCCAGCACTATCTCGCCCGGGGCTACGCGATCACCGATGTCGAGCGCCGCGGGGGGAACGCCGTGGCCTACCGCCTGGAGCGTCGGCCGTGACCCTGTCCGTTGCCCGGATCGAGATGCGCGAGATCGCGCTGCCGCTGCGGGAGCCGTTCCGGATCTCCTCGGGCGTCGTGAGCGAACGCCGCATCCTCCTCGTGCACCTGCGGGACGCGGACGGGCACGAGGCCTGGGGCGAATGCGTCGCCGGCGAGGCGCCCAATTACTCGCCCGAAACGGTGGACACCTGCCGCCACGCCATCCGCACCTGGCTTGCGTCGCTCCTGCTCGACGTTCCGCTCGACACCCCCGCCGCGGCGGCCGCGCGGCTCGACCGCCACGTACGCGGGCACCGCATGGCAAAGGCGGCGCTCGAGATGCCCGTGTGGGCATTGCACGCGGTCCGTGGCGGGCAGAGCCTGGCACAGGTGCTGGGCGGCGTCCGGGCGGCCATCGAAGTCGGCATCTCCCTGGGCATCCAGGCCGATCCCGCGGCGCTCGCGGCCAAGGTCACCGCCGCGCGATCCACCGGATACCGCCGCATCAAGCTCAAGATCGCCCCCGGCGCGGACCTGGAGTTCGTCCGCGTGGCGCGCGAGGCGGTGGGTCCCGACATGGCGCTCTCGGTGGACGCGAACGCCGCATACGACCTGCGCGACGCCGCACACCTCGCGCGGCTCGACCCCTTCCGGCTGGTGATGATCGAACAGCCGCTCGAGCCCGAGGATCTGCGGCGGCACGCGGAGCTGCAGCGGCAGCTCGCGACACCGCTCTGTCTCGACGAGTCCATCACGAGCGCCGCGCGGGCGGACGATGCGATCGCGCTGGGGAGCGGCAGGATCGTGAACATCAAGCCGGGCCGGGTGGGGGGGCTGGGCTCGGCGCTGGCGGTGCACGACCGCTGCGCCGCCGCGGGCCTGCCCGTCTGGTGCGGAGGCATGCTGGAGAGCGGGATCGGGCGGTCGTACAACGTGGCGCTCGCGTCGCTCCCCAACTTCAGGCTCCCGGGAGACCTGAGCCCGAGCGCGCGGTACTGGGAGCGGGACATCGTCCAGCCGGAATGGACGATGAGCGCCGACGGGATGGTCACCGTTCCGATCGATCGGCCGGGCATCGGGGTAACAGCCGACGTGGACCGGATCGACAACCTCACGCGCTGGCGCGAGGAGTTCCTCCCATGACCACGATCGCGGACCGCCGCCCCTCCCTGCTGCCTCCGGCCCTCGAGGAGCGGCTCATTGCCCTGCGGCGGGATCTCCACCGCCACCCCGAGCTGGCGTTCGGCGAGCACCGGACCGCCGATCGCCTCGCCGAAGCCCTCGCGGACGTCCCGGGCGCTACGGTAACCCGGATCGCGGGCACGGGCGTCATCGCGCGGCTGCCGGGGCGTTCCCCGGGCGGGCCCACCGTCGCCGTCCGTGGCGACATTGACGCCCTGCCCCTGCACGAGGAGACGGGGGTGGACTTCGCCTCGCTGACGCCGGGCACCATGCATGCGTGCGGGCACGACCTCCACGCGGCGTGGACGGTTGGGGCCGCGCACCTGCTCGCCGCCGACCCGCCCGCGGGCGACGCGCTGATCCTGCTCCAGCCGGCCGAGGAGGTCGGGCGGGGCGCGCTGGCGGTGCTGGACTCCGGGGCGCTCGCCGACGCGGACGCCATTGTCGGCGCGCACGTCGACGTCCGGTTCCCGGTAGGCACCGTCGTGGCGGTGCCGGGGCCGATCGCCGGCTCGACGGACGAATTCCGGATCGAGGTGATCGGGCGCGGCGGTCACGCGGCCCGGCCACACGAAACGCACGACCCGGTCGTGGCCGCGGCCGCCATCGTCGGGGCGCTCCAGGCCATCGTGGCCCGGCGGCTGGCGCCCGGGGAGCCCGGCGTGGTGACCGTGGCAACGATGCACGCCGGGACCACGTCGAACGTGATCCCCGACCGCGCCACCCTCACGGGCACGCTGCGGGCGGTGCGGGCGGACACGCGCTCCGTCCTCCAGCGGGAGCTGACGCAGACCGCGGAGGCGGTGGCGGCGGCCTACAATGTGGATGCCCACGTGGTGGTGACGCCGGGTACGCCGCCCATTGTGAACGCCCCGGGGCCCATCGGCTGGGCGCGCGAGGCCGTCACGTCCCTCCTGGGGGCCGACGCGCTGGTCACGCTCCCCACGGTGAACCTGGGCGGCGAGGATTTCGCCTTCTATCTGGAGCGGATCCCCGGGTGCTTCCTACGCATCGGCGCGGGCGGGCCGGGCGAGCGCGCCATGGCGCACACGCCCCGCTTCCTGCCCGAGGAAGGCGCCATTGCCGTCGGCGCGGCGGTGCTCGCCGCCACCGCGCGCGTGGCGGCGCGGGCGCTCTCGGCCCCAGCCGCCACCCGCTAGTCGGCGGCCGGGGCCTTCTTCCCGGTCACCAGCAGCAGCGACCCCAGCAGGCCTGCCAGCGCCGACGCGCCGAGGATTCCCACCTTCGCGTTGTCGAGGAGCGGCGAGTCGCCGAACGCGAGCGACGCGATGAACAGCGACATGGTGAACCCGATGCCCGCGAGCATCGCGACCCCGGTCATCTGACGCCAGGTGGCGCCGGCCGGCAGCTCCGCGACCCCGGTGGCCGCGGCGAGCCAGGCGAATCCGAGCACGCCCACCAGCTTGCCCACCACGAGGCCGAGCACCACGCCGAGCGTCACGGGATGCAGCGCCACCTCCGCGAGGCTCGCGTCGATGCTGACCCCCGCGTTGGCCAGCGCGAAGATGGGCATGATGGCGAAGGTCACCCACGGGTGGAGGGCATGCTCGAGCCGGTGCAGCGGTGATTCGACGTGCTCGACCAGCGTGGCGAGGCCGTAGACCACCTCCTGCTGTTCAGGCAGGAGCCGATGGGCCCCGGGATCGATGTCGAGCACCTCGAACCGGTCGAGCAGCTCGCGCACGCGCCCCCGGAACCGGCCGGCGTCAATGCGCGCGGTGGAGGGAATGGTGAGGGCCGCCAGCACGCCCGCGACGGTGGCATGCACCCCCGACTGGAGGAGGGCCACCCAGAGGCCCACGCCGAGCAGCATGTAGAGGCCCACCCAGCGCACCCGGAGGACCGCGAGCAACGCCATCACGCCGAAGATCGCGAGCCCGATCCCGAGCACCGTGAGGTCGAGATTCGCCGTGTAGAAGAGTGCGATCACGAGCACGGCGCCCAGGTCGTCCACGATCGCGAGCGCCGTGAGGAACACCTTGAGCCCGATGGGGACGCGGCTCCCGAGCAGCGCCAGCGCGCCGATGGCGAAGGCGATGTCGGTGGCCATCGGGATGCCCCACCCGTGGCTGCCGGGACCGTCGAGGTTCAGGGCGAGGTAGATCGTGGCCGGGACGATCATGCCGCCCAGCGCCGCCGCCGCCGGCAGAACCGCGCGCCGCGGCGCCCGCAGCTCGCCCACCAGCACTTCCCGCTTGATCTCCAGCCCGACGACGAAGAAGAATACGGCCATGAGGCCGTCGTTCACCCAGAGCACGAGCGGCTTGGCCAGCCCGAGCCCGCCGAGACCGATGACGACGGGGGTGTTCCAGAGCGCGTCGTAGCTCTGCGCCCACGGCGAATTGGCCCACACGAGCGCGGCCACCGCGGCGGTCAGCAGGACGACGCCGCCCGCGGCCTCGAGGCGCGCGAACTCCTGGAAGGCGCGCAGGAGTCGGATGGCTGGCGGGTCGGTCATGCCGCTGCCCC
>DAINBS010000141.1:0-7988 GCA_036732805.1 Gemmatimonadales bacterium
GCCCCGGGTTGCGGCGCCGCCCGGCGATACGATCACGGCCGCCGACCTCACGTCGAGTCGGATCGAGATGCGGCCTCAGGAGCCCGTCGCCAGCCTGTTGGGCCGCGCTCCCGGAGTCCTGGTGAACGTGAATCCCGACGGCTCCATCTCCGTCCGCATCCGAGCCGCGTCGTCATTCTACGCCAGCAGTGAGCCGCTGTATGTGATCGACGGCTCCGAGGTCACGCCGGAGCCGAATGGAACCCTGCGTATCAACCCGCACGACATCGAGTCCATCGAGGTACTGAAGTACCCGCCCCAGACCTCGCTGTACGGGCTGCGGGGCGGCAATGGCGTCATCCTCATCACGACGAAGCGGCCGCGTCGGTGAGCGGGGGGACTCCCCGTGCTGATGTTGCGGAGGGCGTGCCCGGGCACCCCCGGCCGCGCTCCGCCACCCACGTCCGACTGCAGTACGTCCCCTGTTGCGCTTGCCTGATCGATTCGGCAGAACAAGACCTCGGAGCGGACCCATGAGACTGTGCCGCGAAGCTCGTGGATGGATCACCCTCCTGCTGTTGTCGTGGAGCCTCCCCGGAGCCGCCGGCGCCCAGGCCGGCAACGTCGAACGACGCATCGACGACCTGCTCTCCCGCATGACCCTGGACGAGAAAGTGGGCCAGTTGGTGCAGTACAGCGGCTTCTCCGAGGACGGGGCCACGGCCCTCAGGGAGGGCAGGATCGGTTCACTCCTGAACGTGATTGGTGCGGAGAACACGAACCGGGTCCAGCGCATCGCGGTCGAGGAATCCCGCCTCGGCATCCCGCTGCTGTTCGGACTCGACGTGATTCATGGGTACCGTACCATCTTCCCAATCCCCCTGGCGACCGCGTCGAGCTGGGATCCGGCGCTGGTGACGGCCATCGAGGGCATCGCGGCGAGGGAGGCCCGCGCCGCCGGCATCCACTGGACGTTTGCCCCGATGATCGACATCGCCCGCGACCCCCGCTGGGGGCGGATCGCGGAGGGAGCGGGTGAGGACCCGTACCTCGGCTCCGTGATGGCGGCCGCCCGCGTGCGGGGATTCCAGGGCGGCGATGTCACCGCTCCCGACCACATCCTCGCCTGCCTCAAGCACTACGTGGCCTACGGCGCGCCGGTCGCGGGGCGGGACTACAACTCGGTCGACCTGTCCGAGCGTACCCTGCGGGAGATCTACCTGCCGCCGTACAAGGCGGGCGTCGATGCCGGCGCGGCAACCGTCATGAGCGCGTTCAACCTGCTGAACGGCGTCCCGACGAGCGCGAACACGTTCACCATCAACCGGATCCTGCGAGGCGAGCTGGGGTTCGACGGGTTCATCGTCAGCGACTGGAACTCGGTGGGGGAGCTCATCGCACACGGGTACGCCGCCGACACGGGGGACGCCGCGCGCCTGGCGTTCGGCGCCACCGTGGACATGGACATGATGGGCGGCATCTACGCCGCTCAGCTCGCGGACCTCGTCCGCGCCAACGTCGTTCCTGAAGCGGCGCTGGACGCGGCGGTCCGCCGGGTATTGCGGGCCAAGTTCGCCCTGGGGCTGTTCGACCACCCCTACGTCGATCCCGAGGGGGAGCGGGCCGTCACGCTGCGTGATGATCACGTCGCGGCCGCGCGCGACGCCGCCGGCAAGTCCATGGTGCTGCTCAAGAACGAGGGGGGGCTCCTGCCCCTCGCCGCGGGCGTCCGGTCCGTCGCCGTGATCGGCCCCCTGGCGGACAACCCGGGAGATCTCCTCGGATCGTGGCACGCCATGGGTCGGCCGGAGGACGTGGTGACCGTGCTCGCGGGCATCCGCCGTCGCGCCGGCCCCGCGGTCACCGTGACCTACGCGCAGGGTACGACGGTCACCGGAGGGGAGCAGGACGGCTTCGCGGGAGCCGTGGAGGTCGCCCGCGCGGCCCAGGTGGCCATCGTCGTCGTCGGTGAACGGGAGTTCGAGACCGGCGAGGCCGCGTCGCGCGCCTCCCTCGACCTTCCCGGCGTGCAACAGCAGCTGATCGAGGCGGTCCACGAGACGGGAACGCCCGTCGTGGCGGTCATCATGAGTGGTCGGCCGCTCGCTGTTCCCTGGCTGGCGGAGCACGTGCCCGCCATCCTCCAGGCGTGGCACCCCGGCACGCAGGGCGGCAACGCCGTGGCGGACGTGCTCTGGGGCGACGTGAACCCAAGCGGCAAGCTGCCGGTCTCGTTCCCGCGCGCGGTCGGCCAGGTCCCCATCTACTACGCCAGCGACGCCACGGGACGGCCGGCGACGGCAGAGAAGTTCACGTCCAAGTACCTCGACCTCCCGACGACGCCGCTCTATCCGTTCGGGCACGGGTTGAGCTACACCACGTTCGCGTACGGCGACCTCGTGCTGAGCGCCGACACGATCGCCGCCGGTGACACCATCACGGTGAGCGCCACGGTGACCAACACCGGCAAGGTCGCCGGCGCCGAGGTCGCGCAGCTCTACATCCGCGATCGCGTCGCCAGCGTCGTCCGGCCCGTCAAGGAGCTCGAGGGCTTCACCAAGATCTCCCTCAAGCCGGGCGAGCAGCAGACCGTCCGGTTCACGCTCGGTCCGCGTGAACTGGGCTTCTACAACCGGGACATGCAGTGGGTGGTCGAGCCCGGGGTCTTCACCGTGTGGATCGGCTGGAGCTCCGCGGAGGGACTCGAGGACAGCTTTGTCGTGCGGGGGAACTAGCGCGCTCCGGCGGGCCGTCGCCGGCCTTGCCACGTGCGCCGGCGTGTCCGCGTGCGGTGCCCCGGCGTGGATGCGGGAGCCGATGCACCCGCTGGGTCCGACGCTGGAGATCGTCAACAGCAGCAGTCTCGTGTATCGGGTGACAATCAGTGCCGCGCTCGTGGTCCACGTCTATCCGGGTCAGCACGCGTGCGTGTGGGCGGGGACGGTCAACGAAGCGCGAACGATGGAAGTGTTCGCGCCGGCGGGCTCCGTCTCGTACCGCACGCCACCCGAAGACCTGATGGGCGCGCCGGGGTGGATCCTCGAGATCGGGCAACTGCCGAAGTACGACGTGCTGTCGCTGCGTCCGGCGAAGCCCTGCAAGGCCTAGCGTCTCGCGGCCGGCGTCACCTGCCGGTCAGGCGGACGATCCCGAACCATTCCTCGATGTCGTCGGGATCCTGCGAGTAGGAATCCTCCAGACCGAACTTCCACCACGCGTCGAGCAGTTCGTGGATGACCACCCCGGCATTCGGGGTTCCCGACGTCTCGATGTCCTCGATGTTTCGCACGAGCCCCGTCGCCTGCTCGGATTCCGTGTTTCCGCCGTAGCCGTAGTTGGGCGGGCCCGCATGCAACGCGTTCGGCGATACGCTGAGTCCCGTTTCCGTGATGAGGAGCGGTCGATCCGGGAATCGCGACTTCAGCTCCTCGATCCAGCCCTGGAGGAGCGTTCCGGAGACGCTGCCGGGTGACGTTCCCGGCCGGTAGTACGGCACGGCGTACGAGTACGTGTTGTGACTGCGGAAGTCGAGAAACGGGGTGTCGATGAGGTCGGCCGTCCGAATGTCGTTCGCATACGACACCAGATGCGTGACGCCATAGGTGTCGTCCTCGTATCGCTTCACGTAGTCGGCCATCTCCGCCAGGAAGACCTCTGACGCGTTCAGGCTCTGGTCGGTGGAAACGTACGTGCCGGCGTAGCCCGTGAGCTCGGGGTGCGCCGCATTCGTGGCACGAATGGTGGACTCGCTCAGCTCGTTCCCCACGAGATACGCGACCAGCGGCGGCCCGGCATCGGCGTAGACGCCGTGAATCCTGTCGATCACGCTCCTGATGTAGCCCCGCGTTGCCTCCTTGAACTGCGGCGCGTGCAGGTCATCCGCCTCCGGGTCGATCCACAGCGTCTGCACGAAGAACAGGCTCCCCGCCTGCTTGATGGACTCGTAGCAGTACCTCGGCGCTCCCCAGAGACGCACGGTGTTGGCCCCCAATGCCGCGATCTGGGCAAGGTCCCGGTCGATGCTCTTCCTCAGCCGCTCAGGCAGGTCCGTGGCGGTCTCGATCTCCCACGGGAGATAGCCGGGGTAGCCTGGCACGTACACCACTCCCCTGATGGGGAACGGGACTCCGTCCTTGAGGAGGTAATCGCCGTCCGCGCTGAAGACCTCGGTGCCCGTCACCGCGACGGGATCTCCCCAGAGATTCTGCACGGCGGCATACGCGGGTCGAGGCGCCGTGCCGAAGGGACCGGTGACGCCGTCGGGGGGGCCCTCTACCTCCCCACAGCCCTGCATATGCGCGGCGGCCAGGATCAGCAGTAGTGGCCGCAGCCGTCGAGCCGCGCTCGTCCCTTTCGGTGTCGGATGCTCCACCATGCTCGGACGCAAGTCGCGGACGTGGATTTGTCGCGCGCACGGGCTTCCGCTACGTTGGCACCAGGGTTGGGGAGCTCGTCGCTGACGATCGGCGGGTGGGCGGCGGGGTTCGTTCGATGGCACCCGCGCGGGATTCACGCCGGCTCGCAGGGATCTGCCCATGACGCGCATTCAACGCTTCCTCGTCTGCCTTGCTCCCGTGATGGGCATGCTGTTCTCGCCGGAGGCCGTCGCGCAACGGCTCGCGTCGGGACCGCAGGTGCTCACCTTCTACTCCGACGTGGACGATTCCGAGCAGCCCTACGGGCTGTACCTACCGAGGGGCTACGACGCCACGAAGGCCTATCCCCTGGTGATCAGCCTGCACGGGGCCGGCTCGAATCACCGGCTCAACCTGCGGCGGGTGTTCGGAAAGAGCAACGCCGACGGGGAGACGGACGTGGAGGCGAGCCGGTACTTCCCGGCGTGGAAGGACGTCGGCTACATCGTCGCCTCGCCGTACGCACGGGGGACCATGGGCTACCAGGGCGTTGCCGAGAAGGACGTCCTGGACGTCCTCGCCGACGTGAAGCGGCGGTTCTCCGTGGACGAGAACCGCGTGTACCTGACGGGGCTGTCCATGGGCGGCGGCGGAACCCTCTGGCTCGGACTCACCCGACCCGACCTCTGGGCGGCCATCGCCCCGGTCTGCCCTGCCCCACCGGACGGCACCGCCGAGTTCGCGCCGAACGCGCTCCACGTCCCGGTGCACATCTTCCAGGGTGGCGCCGATCCGGTCGTGCCGGCTCAGGGCGTACGGCAGTGGGCCGAGCGGCTCCAGCGACTTGGCTCCACGGTCGAGTACACCGAGTTCCCCGGCGTCGGACACGACAGCTGGGTCAACGCCTACGCCGACGGCCGGATCTTCACCTGGTTCGACCAGTTCCGCCGCGATCCGCATCCCGACCGCGTGCGCTTCGTGAGCGACCGCTACGCGTACAACACCGCGTACTGGGTCCGGCTCGATGCCCTGCTGCCGGGCCGGCCGGCGCGCATCGACGCGACGTTCACCGCGGCAAACAGCCTCCAGATCACCACCGACGGCCTCGACGGCTTCACGCTGCGCCTGGCCGGTCATCCCAGGTTCACGCGGGGCCGTCCCCTCGCGCTGGAGATTGACGGCGCGCAACTCGAGGTTCCGGCGGCGGACTCCGTTTCCTTCAGCCGCCGTGACGGTGCTTGGACGCCCGCAGCGCACACGCCCGCGACCGAAACGAAGCGGCCGGGACTGGAAGGCCCGATGCGCGAGGCGGTCGCCAGCCGCCACATCTACGTGTACGGCACCGGGGGAAGTCCGACCGAGGAGGAGCTGACCACCCGGCGGCAGCGCGCCGAGCGGGCCGCGGAGTGGTCGGGGTACCGCGGGTGGTTCATGGGTCGAGTCATGGTGTTCCCCCGTGTGGCGGCGGACCGCGAAGTCCGGCCGAGTGACCTCGCGGACGCCAACCTGGTGCTGTTCGGCACCCCGGAGACCAACGACATCGTGGCGCGGTTCGTGGACCAGCTGCCGATGCACCTGAACGAGGCGGCCGCCGCCGATTTCGGGCTGGTGTACGTCTTCCCCATCGGATCCCGCTACGCGCTGGTCAGCGAGGGGAGACCGTGGTGGGACAACCCGGAGCTGACGGCGGGCTCGTTCTTCGCCAACACGATAGCGGCTCTGCAGCTCGCCAACCGCCAAGACTACCTGCTGTTCAGCGCCGCGGGCGGATACACGGTGACCGAGGGCCGCTTCGACCGCGCGTGGCGGCTGCCGGCTCGGCAGGCGGCCCAGCTCCGCGGCTCGGGCGTGGTGACCGTGAAGGACGCGGCGATCGGCACCGACGGCGGAACGGGCTTCGACGCGCTGCTCCAGGCGATGACGCTGGACGAGAAGCTCTCGTTCCTGTACGGCGCGCGGGATCCGGTCGATCGCGGCCAGGCAGGGTACATCCCCGGCGTGCCGCGCCTCGGCATTCCCCCACTCCGGCTCTCCGATGGCCCGGCGGGCCTGCGCACCTCGCTGCCTGCGACGGCCTTGCCTGCCCCGGTAGCGCTCGCCGCCAGCTTCGCTCCGGCTCTGGCCCGGCGGTTCGGGCAAACCCTCGGTCGCGAGGGACGAGCACGCTACCAGGACGTGCTGCTCTCCCCGATGGTCAACATCGTCCGTGTGCCGCAGGCGGGCCGCAACTTCGAGACGCTCGGCGAGGATCCCCTGCTGGCCGCGCGCATGGTCGCCGAAGCGGTGCTGGGCATCGAGGGTGAAGGGCTCATCGCGACGGTCAAGCACTACGCGGCCAACAACTACGAGCGGGACCGCACGACCACGGACGCGGCCGTGGACGCTCGGACCTTGAACGAGATCTACCTGCCCGGCTTCGAGGCCGCGGTGCATGCCGGCGCCGGCAGCGTCATGTGCTCGTACAACCGGGTGAACACCGTGTACGCGTGCGACAGCAAGGAGCTGTTGACCGACATCCTGCGGAACCGGTTCGGCTTCACCGGGTGGGTCATGACCGACTGGTTCGCGCGCCACTCGACCGGTTCGCTGGAGGCCGGGCTCGACCAGGAGATGCCCGGGCGGGCCTTTGGCGGCATGCAGGGCCCCCCGTTCGCGGACTCGCTCAAGGAGGCGGTCACCTCCGGACGGATCCCGGAAGCCTCGATCGACCGCGCCGTAGGACGCATCCTGGGCCAGATGGACCGCATGGGATTGCTGAACGGCACCGCCCCGCTCCGCCCGCGGTTGGACGAGGAAGCCGGCCAGGCGGTGGCGCGCGAGGTCGCGGTCGCCGGGGCGGTCCTGCTCAAGAACCGGGGGAAGGTGCTCCCGATCCGGGCCGCGGACCTGCCCTCCATGGTCGTGATCGGGCCGACCGCCCGGGTCCCGCTGGTCGGCGGCGGCGGCAGCTCGCGCGTGGCGCCGCTGCGCACCGTGAGCCTGATGGACGCCCTCCAGCGCAGGAGCGGCACCGTCACGGTGCGACATCTGGCAGGGATCGACCTGGACGGCGTGCCGGTGCCCGCCGCTGCGCTCACACCGGGGGGGGACGCGGGAGGCAGCGGTCTCACGCGCGTGGCCGCCGACGGGACCACGCGGATCGACACGGTACTCGACCTCACCGGCGACGATGCCCTGCCCGCCGGGTCCGTGCGTAACTGGACCGGCACGATGACGGCTCCCGTCACGGGCGACTACGACCTCAAGCTCCAGACGCGCGGCGGGGCGGTCACGCTCCTGCTCGACGGTACGCGACTGCTCGCGACGGGCGGGTTCTTCGGCAACGCCAGCCTGCTGCCCACGGCGGACGGTCTCGAGAACGCCACGGCCACGGTCCAGCTGGTAGCGGGCGTCCCGCGGAAGGTGTCCATATCGGTCGGCGGCGGATCCCCGTTCATGATGGGTGCGCCCCCGACGCCGCTGCAGGCGCGGCTGGCGTGGGTCACGCCCGAGCGGCGCGCGGCCTTCCAGCAGGAAGCCGCGGCCGCAGCCCGATCGGCCCGGGCCGTCGTCGTGATCGGTTACGACGAGGGCACGGAGGGCGCCGATCGGCCGTCGCTCGCGCTGCCGGGCGCACAGGACGAGTTGATCGGCTCCGTGGTGGAGGCCAACCCG
>DAINBS010000142.1:0-7939 GCA_036732805.1 Gemmatimonadales bacterium
GCCAGCACGCCGTTGACGTACACCTCGGCGTCCTCGTCGTGGTGGATGCGGAGCCAGAGCCGCCAGCGGTCCGCGCCTTCGAACCTGAAGGTGCGGCGGATCCAGATCTCCGAGGTGCTCCACGGCGTCCCGACGTGCGCGCCGGGGGTGCTGTCGGTCCCGAATCCGCCGGCACCCTCGGACCATCCCTCGTGTCCGTCGGTGCCCGTCTGCCAGCCCGCCGACGGCGCCGACATGCGGTACTGCCACATCTGGGCCTGGTCGCGCGATGTGGGCACGACGGTGACGACCTCGGGTGGCCGCGCGTACAGCCGCGCGTGGTTCGCCGCGATGCCGTCCGGGAGCTTCACCACGGCGCGGTCGTAGGTCATGATGCCGTTCACTTCGACCTCGACGTCCGTGGTCTGCGTGTAGATGGCGGCGGCAAGCCCCTCGCCGATCAGCGGGCGCAGCCGCGTGAGCAGGCCGCGGTACGCCGCCACCAGCGAGTCGCGGTCACCGAACCCGCGGTAGCCCCAGTTGCCTTCCTCCACCCAGGTGTGCCCCACCAGCGGCAGCCCGAGCCCGCCGAACTCGCCCAACACCGCCGCCCGGGCGGGCGTCGGCTCCGGCATGCCCGGTCCCGGGTAGTGGTGAACGTCGTGCACGTCGCCCACGCCCTTGTCGGTCCAGCCGCTCGCGTTGTTCACCAGCCGAGTGGTGTCGAGCGCGCGAATCGCGGCCACGGTGGTGTCGGTCGCGTGCTGGCCCCAACCCTCGTTGAACGGCACCCACATGACGATGGACGGGTGGTTCGCGAGCGCCGACACTACGCGCTCGAGCTCCCGGGCGAACGCGGCTTGCGATGCCGGGGTGGCGTTGTCTCCGCTCGGCATGTCCTGCCAGACGAGCACGCCCAGCCGGTCGGCGTGGTAGTACCAGCGCGCCGGCTCGACCTTGACGTGCTTCCGGATGGTGTTGAACCCGAGCCGCTTCGTGACCTCGATGTCGGAGGCGAGTGCCGCGTCGGTGGGCGCCGTGTACAGGCCGTCGGGCCACCAGCCCTGGTCCAGCAGCCCGAACTGGAAGAGCGGCCGGCCGTTGAGCACGAGGCGCTGGTACCCGGACGCGTCCGGCTGGAGCGCGATGCCGCGCAGTCCCGCGTAGCTCCGGACGCGATCGCCGCTCGACAGCCGCACGTCGACGTCGTAGAGGAACGGGTCGTCGGGAGACCAGAGCCGCGGCTGCGCGATCTTCACCGCAATCGGGCGGCCGGGCGGTCCCTGGGCCACCGCCACGGTCCGCCCCCGGGACTCGACGACCACGTCTACCCGCTCGTCCGCCGCCACCCCGGCCACGTCGGCGACCACCGTGATCGTGCCGGCCGACGCGTCGGGCACGAGCCGGAGCCCGCGCACGTACGTGGCAGGCACGGGCTCGAGCCATACCGTCTGCCAGATGCCCGTGACCGCCGTGTACCAGATGCCGTGCGGGCGGAGCACCTGCTTGCCACGCGGCTGGTCGCCCTCGTCGGTGGGGTCCCACACCGAGACGACGATCTCCTGCGGGCCCGCCGGAAGGAGAAGATCGGTGACGTCGAAGGCGAACGGATCGTAACCGCCGCGATGCTCCCCGACGAGACGGCCGTTCACCCAGACCCGGGCTTCCCAGTCCACGGCACCGAAGTGCAGAAGCCACCGTTCTCCGGCGGGGCGCCGAGGCACGTCGAAGGAGCGCCGGTACCAGACGCGCTCCGTGGGGCGAACCGCGCGCCGCACGCCGGAGAGCTGGGACTCCACGGGGAACGGCACCAGGATTCGGCTCTGGTACGCGTCGGGCAATGGGGCGCCGCTGTCGGTGACGGCGAGGTCCCACGGACCGTTCAGGTTGATCCAGCGTTCCCGCTGCAGCTGGGGCTGCGGATGCTCCGGCAGGGGGACCGGTGCCGCTGCCCCCTCGGCGGCCCAGCGGGTCCGCAGGGTAGGCGTGGTCGGTTCCTGTGCCGTCAGCTCGGGGAGGACGCACGCGATCAGCATGCCGATCACCGGCAGGCGCGGGGCGCGGGAAACGAGCGTGGTTTGCATTGGTCCTTCAGTCCGCGAGACGCGGGAACTCCGTGACCCGGATGTTCGTGCAGCCGTAGGGGATGAGCACGATGTCTTCGATGGGTTCATCGGACCGGGGTCGTCCCGGCGCGATCTCGCCCGCCCACCCGTGCTCGAGCTTCCAGTCGGGGAGCCGGCGGGCTTCGACCGTGGCGCGCACCCCGGCGCCCTGCGGGGAGAATGGTTGCTCCCCGATGGGGGCCTCCGCGAACGTGATCCCGGCGTCCGGCGCGTCGGGATCGAGCCGGAGCCCATAGTTCCAGGGCGACGCCGGCCGCACCTCGAAGTCGCCGTGCGGCAGCTCGCGATGTGGCTTGTCCGCGTTTACCCGCGTCCACGTCTCTTCCATGAGAAGGCTGTAGACCAGCGGCCCACGCTCCACCGCGAGCGCGCCGTGATACCTGCTGGTCACCCGCGGGCGCATCGGGAACCGGAGCGTGAGTGTCGTGCGCCCGTGCCACTCGCGCGCCAGGCGGTGGAACGTCGCCGGCACGAGCGGGACCGCGGGCTCGCCGGTCACCTGAAGCGTCGCGCCCTCGGTCCACGTGGGGACGCGGAGGAGCAGGGAGAACCGGGCGGCGCGCTCCGGGGCTACCGTGATCGTCACCATGTCGCGGAACGGGTAGTCCGTTTCCGTCAGCACCGAGACGGGGATGCCCCCCGCGCGGGTCCGCACCTCGCACGGCGCATACGCCACCGCCGCCAGTCCGTCGTCCGGCGTCGCCATCCAGAGACTCGCCGCGAGCTTGGGCCAGCCCTGATGCATGTTGGACGTGCAGCACCCGTAGTTCGGTTCGAGGCCATAGAGGTTGGCCTCGGGGCCGTTCGACGTCCACATGTGCTCGGGATTGATCGTGCACTGGACCTGGTTCACCTGCTGGTCGTACTGGTGGGCCCACATGTCCGGCGTGAAGGTGGCGGGGAGCGCGTTGAAGGCCACGCGCTCCAACCGGTCGCCAAAGGCCGGATCCCCGAACACCGACGTCAGGATCTCGAGCGAGTAGAGGAACTCCACCACCGCACACAGCTCGGTGCCCTGGACGGGATTCCTGCCCGCGAGGCACTCGTCCCCCGAGAACATGCCGGTGACCTGGCCGTGGTGCCGGTCGAGCAGCGCCAGCATCTCGTGGGGGAACGCGCGGTCATCCGCCCGCTGGTCCAGCCGCCAGGAGAGGGCAGCGGCCTTGGGGGCCATGCCGGTATTCACGACGTGCTTGTCCCACACCCAGCGGCCGCGCCGCGGCGTGGGAGCCGTGATCTCGTCCCCGCGGAACAGGGCCACGAAGTCGGTGCCCTGCGCCCGCAGGGTCCGCGCGAGGTCCAGCAGCCACGGCTCGCCGGTGCGCTCGTACAGGTAGAACGTCGGGATGAGCCCTTCGTACCAGCGGTACTTCCCCCAGTTGAAGAGCGGGTGCTGGGCGAGCCCGGATGCCAGGGCCCGGAGGCTCGCCGCCGCCGCCCGGAGCGCCCGCTCGTCTCCGGTGGCCTCGTGGTACTGCACCATCATCTTGTTGGCGAGCAGCACCGCCCACATGTCGTAGCGCTGATCGCCGGCCGCGGCGGCCGCTACGGGCCCATACCAGCCGTCGGGCCGCTGGCCGCGCAGGATCTGCTCCACGCGCTCGCCGACCTTGCCCGTGAGACGCGCGTCATCGAGCACGAACGCGAGCGGGATAGCGCCGTCCAGCCAGTACGGCGCCCGCTCCCATCCTTCGGCCTTCCCGCCGAACCACTGGCTCTCGGCGACGTCGGGCCAGAACTCGTCCAGGTGGCCGCTCAGGCCGGAGGCCTGGAGCCTGAGCTGGCGCTCGAGCCAGCCGCGTGGCCGAACGGCCCCTAACGGAAGCGGGCGGAACGCCGGCGCGGCGAGGTCTTCAGGCGGACGGGGAGCGGCCGTGGCGGTCCGACCCGCGGCACCCGCGGCGGCCAGGGCGGCGGCCCCGCTGCCGACCTGGGCGAGGAACTGGCGGCGATCGAGGGGCATGCGCATCTGCCGGTTGGAGTTCGGAGTAATGTGGCGGCCAAGGACGGCCGACGACAGCCCGCCGCCTCCTTACGTGCTCACGTGCTCACGTGCTCACGTAGCGGCATCCTATCGTTTGATCGGGCGCTGCTCCCGCCACAGCCAGATGGCCAACGCTCCGGGGCCGAGCACAGCCGGCACGCTGAGCCAGACCGGGATGGTAGCGTCGCCGACCGTGACCGCGGTGGCGAGTGCCAGCCGGAGGAGATGGGCGACGGCGATCAGTGCGAGGAACAGGCTGCTCAGCAGCGCGGCGGGCTTCATGGCGGTACCCTCGGGGAGAGCGCACGAACTGGAATACTCAGGCCGGGTGAAGTGGAGGTGAGGTCCGCGTGAGGCCTGCATGAACGCCGCGACCCGGCGGGTATGCGGGACCTCAACGACGATCTCCGGGGCGGCTCACTGCCCTCGACGCGTGGCACCTCGTCCGCTACGCTGCCGGCCGCCGGGTGCCCCTGTTACGATGAGGGATGATGACCATGCCGTCCCGAACAACGATCGCGTTCCTGCTGGTGCTGGGGAGCCTGCTACCGGCCGCCTGCGGCGAGCGGGACGTTGCGCCCGCCGCCGGGGCGGCGGCGACGCCGGCGCCCTTTCCGTCGTTCGACCGTGAAGCCGCCTCGGCCTTCGCGCGCCTGGCGTTGAAGGGGATCACGCAGGAATACCCCAACAAGCTGGACCACGTGATGAACGACGCGACCGAGGTCCGTGGCCCCAGGGGACTGCACCCGGCGTTCTACGGGAGCTTCGACTGGCACTCGTCCGTGCACGGTCACTGGATGCTCGTCCGCCTGCTCAGGCGATTTCCCGACCTTCCCGAAGCGAAAGAGATCCGCGCCTCCCTCGACGCCCACCTGACCGCGGCCAACGTCGCGGCGGAAGTGGCCTACCTGGGGCAGGCGAACCGGGCCTCGTTCGAACGCACCTACGGGTGGGCATGGTTGCTCCAGCTGGCCAGGGAATTGCTAGACTGGCACGATCCTGACGCGGCGCGGTGGTCGGATAGCCTCCAGCCGCTCGCCGACGCGGTTGTGCAGCGTTACCTCGCCTTCCTGCCCAAGCAGACCTATCCGATCCGCCGCGGGGTGCACCCCAACACCGCGTTCGGCATGACCTTGGCGCTGGACTACGCGCGGGCGACCGGCCGACGCGATCTCGAGGCGATGCTGGTGGAACGCAGCCGGACCTACTTCGCCGGCGACAGCGCCTATCCGGCCCGGTGGGAGCCGGACGGCGACGACTTCCTCTCGCCGTCACTGGTGGAGGCGAACCTCATGCGCCGGGTGCTCGCGCCGGCCGAGTTCGTCCCGTGGTTTCACGCGCTCCTGCCCGGCATCGAGCGGGGAGCACCGCGTTCGCTCCTGGAGCCGGCGATCGTGGGTGATCGCAGCGATCCGGGACTCGTGCACCTGGACGGACTGAACCTGAGCCGCGCCTGGTGCATGCGGGGTATCGCGTCCGCGCTGCCCCCGGGTGATCGTGCGCGGTCCGTGCTGCTCCGGGCGGCGGCCCGACACGCCGAGGCCACGCTGCCCCATATCGCGAGCGGGCACTATGAAGGAGAGCATTGGCTGGCGTCGTTCGCGGTATACATGTTCACCGATGACGACGCCTCGCCGGCTGGTATCAGCGAAGGGAGGTGAGTGCAGGTGAGACGGCGCGCGCTCGCTTTGGCTACGCGAGCGCCTGGCTCAGTGCGGCGGCCCAGCCGTCATTGTGGATGAGGCGGGCGGTCATGCACGCGCGCAGCCGCTTGAGCGGCTCCAGCCGCCGGAGCGCCAGGCGGTGCGGATTCGCCGGCGTGATCTCCGCCTGTTGCGGGGTGAGGGCGAGCGGAGCGCGCCGGAAGTGCAGCGCCTGGAGGTTGCCGTTCACGTCCTCGATGCCGGCACGGAACAGGTAGGTCGCGGCCCCCGGTCCGGCGAGGATCTCCAGCACGGTCAGCGCCCGCACCGGCGCCAGCAGGAACGAGGCCCAGTGTTCCGGCAGCGCGGCCGGCGATTCCAGCGCGTCGGCGTCGGGATCGAGCAGTTGGACGAAGCCCAGGCGCGGCTCGTCGGTGGCGGCCGCGAGCACCGCCTTGGCGCACTCTGCGCGGTCCGGCGACGTGTACCGCTCGATGAGCTGGCCGAACCCGCCGACGTGTCCGCGCGCGAGCCCAAGCCCGTCGCCGAAGCCCGCCTGCCCGGTCAGCTCCACGAGCAGGCGCGTCTGCTCCGCGAGCCGGCGCGCCACCGACCGAAGGAACGCGTCGCGCTGGCGGCCAAGCTGGCCGACCACCGTGCTCGTGGGTCCTGATTCCAGCACGACGGCCGCCGGATCGTCCTGGGCCCGCACGGCCGTGAGCGCGCCGAACGGCAGCTGCCAGGGGTCGTCGTTTTCGGGCACGAGGGTGAGGTGGGTGTCGTACACCTGCAGCTCCACGGCCCGGTCACCCGACTGGCCGGGGACCGCGCCAACGAACGTCTCGGGCGGCGTGATCCCGTGGGCGAGCAGCCCCGCCACGCGGCACTGGTTGCGGACGCGACGCAGCTCCCGTGTGAACGGGTCGAACCGCCGGCCCAGCCGGCTCAGCACGAGCCGGCCATCCGGCCAGAGGTCGAGTTCGAGGCGGTAGTCGGCGGCGCGCAGGGCGTCCATGTCCAGGAACGGAATGGCGACCGGCCCGACGCTCAGCACCTCGTCGCCGATCGCCGCCTCGGCATCCCCCTGCCGCACCACGCCGCCGCCGGCGTCGTGCCGGACGAACGTGGCCCGCGCGCGGCGGGGGTCGTCGGTCACGTCAGCCCCCGTACGGCGTGCCGCACTCCGGACAGAACTTGGGGGTGCCGTCCGCTTCGGCGCCGCAGTGGGCGCACACGCGCTTGAGGGCGAGCGACGCGCCGCACTCGGGGCAGAACTTCCCGCCCTGAGTCTTGGCGCCGCACGTGGGGCAGGCGACCGAGGCAACCTGCGCCAGGTCGCGCTGCCCGAGGTAGTCCACGGCGCGGGCCTTCTCCTGGATCTGCTCGCGGGCGGCCGCGGCCTGGGCGGCGGCGATTTCCTCGTCCACGTCGGGCGCGCACCCTTCGCACAGCCCCGCCTTCTTGTTCCAGCAGACCGGCTCGCACACCCAGTTGCCGCAGCGCGTGCACTGCTTGAAGAGGGGACTGATCTCCTTCACCGCCGCGTTGAGCGCGGCGTCGTGCTGGGGTCCGGCGGCCATGGACTGCAGCGACTGGGCGGTCTGCGCGGCGCGCCCGAAGATGCCGCCCAGGAGGGACGCGGCCGCGTTGGCGGCGGCCGCGGCGGTGCCGAGCTTGCTCGCCTGGAACGTAGACAGGTAGCCGTTGCCGCACTTCTCGCAGAAGAACTTGAACTGGAAGCCGCGCTGCGAGGAGAGATCGGTGTAGTTGTTGGTGAACGGAATGGTCGCCATGGCGGTGGACTCCTTGGCGAGCAAAGCTCCCGCCCGGGGAGCGGCCCGTCAAGCACGCGTCGCTCCGGAACCGTCCGGATCGGCGCGGACGGTGGTCTCCCTTCGTGGCCCCACTCCCCGGCTGCCGCCGGCTTCATGAGCGCTTCAATCCCCCTTCATTGCCTCCGGCGTGTGTTCTACGGATCCACGATCCCGGCGGTGCCGCGAGCCGGCGTCCGGTTCCGGGAAACGCCGAGGGGGCCCGATGCGACAACCCATCCGATTCACGCTGAACGGCAAGCCGGTCACACTGAATACCGAGCCGGATCGCCTGCTGCTCTGGGCGCTCCGCACGGATCTCGACCTGACCGGCACGAAGTACGGGTGCGGAGAGGGGGTGTGCGGGGCGTGCACGGTTCTCGTGAATGACCGGCC
>DAINBS010000143.1:0-7931 GCA_036732805.1 Gemmatimonadales bacterium
CCGATCCCGAGCGCATCGCGATAGGCGGCGAGTGCCTGACCCAGGCGCGCGGACCCGCGCCGGGTGGACAGCACGCCGATCGAGAGGTGGTCCCGCTTCGGAAACACCCAGCCGTAGCCGCCTGCCACGACGCCGAAGTCGAACCGTGCCCGGTCGGCGAACCGCTCCAGCATCCGGTCCGGGACCGGCACGTCCAGTTCCAGTGCCGGCGCGGCGTGACGTACGGCGCCGAACCCCGTGCGCGACACCGTGCCGGTCGCGCCGTCGGCGGCAACCACCAGCGTGCAGCGGACCGCGCCGTCGTCAGTGGTGACGGTGGCGCCCGTCGGCGTGGCCTGGACGCCGAGCGCGGCGCACGGGGCGCGCACCACCACGCCGGCCTCGGCCGCCCGGTTCACGAGCAGCAGGTCGAGGTCCGCGCGGGTCGTCATCGAGACGACCGGCGTCTCGCGCCGGCACACGATCGTCCGCCCGCTGCCCGGCAGCCGCACCTCGACGGTGCGGCACTCGCGCTCGACGACCTGGGAGATGTCGGTGCCGAGGTGGGCGACCGTGCGCTCCACCAGGCCGCCCCCGCACGTCTTGACCCGGGGCAGGCGGCATCGCTCGAGCAGGACCACGCGCAGCCCGGCCTCGGCGAGCAGCCGCGCGGCGGTGGAGCCGGCCGGCCCGGCGCCGATCACCGCGACGTCAGTGTGCATCGCCCGGTTCCCCGGGTGGGGGCCCCGCGAACTCGCGGCGCCGCTCGGCCAGCGCACGCAGCCGGTCGAGCACCCGGGCGTTGAAGGAGCCTGGTGAATAGCCGCCGTCCTCCAGGGCCTCGCCGGCGGGCAGGCCGGTGAGCAACGCGATGCCTTCGTCCATCGTGCTGATCGCGTGCACGTGGAACCGGCCGGCGGCCACCGCGTCGATGACGTCCTGCCGCAGCATCAGGTGCTCGACGTTGGCCGCGGGAATGATGACTCCCTGCCGGCCTGTCAGCCCGCGGATGCGGCAGACGTCGAAGAAGCCCTCGATCTTCTCGTTGACGCCGCCGATGGGCTGGATGTCGCCGTGCTGGTTGATGGATCCGGTGACCGCGAGGTCCTGGCGGAGCCCGACGCCCGTGATCGCCGAGAGGAGCGCGAACAGCTCGGCCGCCGAAGCGCTGTCGCCGTCGATCGGCCCGTACGACTGCTCGAACACGAGCGTGGCGGAGAGCGACAGCGGGTAGTCGGCGGCGTACCGGGCCCCGAGGAGGCCGGCGAGAATCAGCACGCCCTTCGAGTGGATCGGGCCGCTCAACTCCACCTCGCGCTCGATGTTCACGAGGTCGCCCTCGCCGAGTCGCACGCGGGCCGTGATCCGGCTCGGATGGCCGAAGGCAAAGGTGCCGTACGAGGCCACGGCGAGCCCGTTCACCTGGCCGACGCGCGCTCCGTCCGTGTCGAGCAGCAGCGAGCGGCGCTCCACCGCCTCGAGGTAGTGCTCCCGCGGCCGGTCGGCGCGGTAGATCTGGGCCGCGATGGCCCGCTCCACATCCGTGGCCTGGGTGGCGGCGTGGCCTTCGCGGCCGGCCCAGTGGTCTGCCTCCCGCAGCAGATCCATGACGATGGCGATCCGCGCCGACAGCCGCCGCTGATCGTCCACCAGGCGGCTGGAGAACTCCATGACCCGCGCGACGGCCGAGCGGTGCAGGGGGCGCAGGCCTTCCTGCCGGCAGAGCGTCGCGAGCAGCCGGGCGTAGCGCACGGGCTGGTCGCCGGTGGCCGGCATGGTGTCGTCGAAGTCGGCGGCCACCTTGAAGTGCTCGAGGAAGTCGGGATCGAGCGTGTGCACCAGGTAGTACAGGTTGGGATCGCCCATCAGCACCACCTGCACGTGCAGCTCAGCGGGCTCGGGGTCCAGCGACACCGCGCTCGCGAGGCCCATCACCTGGGCCAGCGGCTCGATCCGCACCACCCGGTTGGCGAGCGCGCGCTTCAGCGCGTCCCACGCGTACGGCGTCCGGAGGAGCCGGTGCATGTCGAGGAGGAGGTACCCGCCGTTTGCCCGGTGCAGCACGCCCGCCTTGATGAGCGTGTGGTCGGTCATGAGCGCGCCGAGCTGGGTCGTGTACTCGATCCGGCCGATCAGGTTGTCGTAGGTGGGGTTGTCCTCGTAGATCACGGGAGCGCCCGTGGTCGCGGTGTTGTCCACCAGGACGCAGACATCGTATACGTGGGTCGCCTCGCCGCCGCCCGGCTGGCGGCCAAGCATGTCCCCCAGGGGCGCCGGCAGGGCCGGTTCGCCCCCGCCCGCGAGGTCGCGGGCATGCTGCGTGGCGTGCTGCCGGACGGCGGCCAGGAACTGCAGCACGTCGGGCAGGTCGGCGTGGGCCTTCGCCACCTCCTCCAGCGGATGCTCCACGGCCAGCGAGGCCACGTCCCGGCTCAGCGTCCGGAGCCGCTCGCGCCGCTCCCGGTTCCAGCGCGGCACCTGCCGGACCGTCTGCTGGACTTCGTCCTGCAGCTCGCCGATGGACTGCTCGATGCGCGCGCGCTCCGCCTCCGGCAGGGCGGCGAACTGCTCGTCGCCCAGGATCGCGTCGCCGCGCTGGGCCGCAAAGCTCAGCCCGTCGTCCGTGCGGATCAGCGCCACACCCATGGTGCGGGCGCGGTCGCCGATCTCCGCGAGCCGCCGCTCGGGCCGCTCCTTGAACTCCTCGTCGATCAGCTGCCGCCGGTGCTGATACTCCTCGGATTCGAACGCGCCGGCGATCGCGACGCGCATGTCCTCCGTCAGCCGCTCCACCTCGCGGCGGAACGTGACGCCCCGTCCGGCCGGCAGACGCAGCAGCCGCGGGCAGCGCGGGTCGTCGAAGTTGTGGACGTAGCACAGGTCGGGCGGCGTCTGCTGGCCGCGTGCGCGCGACTCGAGATACTGCTGCAGGAAGGACCGCTTGCCCGTCCCGGGCGCGCCGAACGCGAAGATGTTGAAGCCCGGCCGGGCGATCCCGGTCCCGAACTCCACCGCCGCCGCCGCCCGCGGCTGGCCGACGATGCCGAACACGTCTTCGAGGTCGGCGGTCGTCTCGAAGCCCTCGAGGTCCGTCGAGTAGTCGCGCCTCAGCGAGGATACGGGAACTTCCATGGCTGCCCACCCAGCTCGGGTCAGGTCCGCATGTTCGCGGGCCAGGCATGAAGAGAGGTTGAAGATGGACTGAGCGCGCGGGAAACGCGACCGGCCGGGTCCCGACGAAACCCGGCCGGCGTGGCAGATGGCGCGGTGGGCGTCAGTCGCCGATCGCGTAGGTCAGGTTGAAGGTCAGCAGCCAGTCGTGCTTCTCGATCCCCGTGGGCGGCCGGTTGTTGTACCGATTGCGGGAGCCGATGCGAAAGCCGACGCCGTCCGAGGTGAGGCGCCCGGCGGCGATGCCCCCGTCCGCGAGCCGTCTCCCCATCGGGGCGGCCCCGGTGAACTCGGCGACCTGGTCAGCCGGGAGCTTGAGATCGCCGCCGGCGTGGCGGAAGGTCCAGGTGCCGCCGGCGACACTCATCAGGGTACCGGTCATCCAGTCGCCGTTCCGGAGCACCAGCACGTCGTTCTGCGCCAGGGCCGTGCGGTGCACGGTGCCGCAGAGGGCGCCGAGCACCGCGAGGGCGACCGTCAGGCGCACGCGCTGCGGCTGCGTGCGTCGGGACGTCACGATCGGACCACGATCAGGAACTTCGAGGGCAGCCAGAACTCGTCCGGCGACGTGATCCGCAGCGGGCTGTGGACCTTGCCGTCCTTGTCGGGCGCATCGGCCAGGAAGGCCACGTTCTGCCGCGAGGCGATGCGGTAGCTCGCGAGCGTGTCGGGCAGCGCGATCTCCAGCGTGGTGCGCAGGTCGATGGGCGTGAACTGGGCCGTGTCGAGCTCGCGCGCGGGCACCAGGGTCCTGCCGGTCCGGCCGAAGATGAACAACACCCGGCTGCCGCCCTCCTCGGTCACGATCCCCTTCTCGATGAGCTCGTCCTTGGTCCCCACGATGTAGTACGCGGTGAACTGCACCACCTCGAGCTGCTCGACGGTATCGGCGAGCGCCGCCTTCTCGGTGGCGAGCTGGACGTTCTCGGTCTCGAGCGTCTCCACGCGGCTGGACAGGAAGGCGATCGTGGTCTTCTGGTTCTCGATCGTGGTCTGGAGGTCGGTAAGCGCCTGGGTCAGCTCGGCGCGGGCGCTGTCCGACGTCTGCTGCAGCCCCCGCACGCGCCGCTGACTGGCCGCCAGCCGCTCCTCCAGGGTCTCGATGCGCGCCGTCACGTCCGCCACCATCACGCGCAGGCTGTCCCGGGTGGCGGCCACGGGGGACTCCGCCTCGCCGGCCACCCGCGCCAGGCGCTCCTGGTCGGCCACGGTCACCAGTTCGGCGCTGATCTCGCTCATCAGGCGCGCGCTCGTCGTAACCTGACGCAGCAGACTGTCTTTCTCGGCCGAGAGGGCCGAGATCTCCGTGAGCTGGGCCTGCATCTCGGGGCTGGGGCCGCGCTCGCAGCCGAGGCCGGCGGCGAGGGGCAGCAGCAGGAAGGTCATCCGTCGCATGGTCTGTTACTCCTTGGTTTTCTCCACGACGATTCGCAGATCGGCGGCGAGTGCCGCCAGCGCACCCAGAGCCGCCCAGACCGGCGCCAGCACCGCCCCCACGACACCGATCGTGAGGGGAATCTCCAGCAGGGTGCGGCCGTCGTCGTTCTTGATGATGATCCGGCGGACGTTGCCCTCGTGGAGGATCTCCTTGATCCGGTCCACGAGATGTTCACCGCGCACGCGGAATTCCGAAGTCTGCACGCGTTCATCGGTCATGACGTCGCTCCGGCACGAGTAGTTGCATCCATGGAGTCTAGCAGCGGGGGCGCGGGGCTGCCAAATGCGGCACCGGCGTGTCGTTGGCCCCGGTTTCGCCCGGCCGCTAGCTTACGGCCGGGCCACGCGCGGCCACGCCCCGGAAGGAGACGGCATTGTCCCCATCGCTCCATCCGCTCAACCCGGTCTATCTCGCGGACATCTTCGAGGCCGGTGGCGAATCGCTCCTCCGCGACGTGGTGGCCACGTTCCTCGACGATGCGCCCCGGCGCCTCCGGGCCCTTCATGAGGGCCTGGAGGGCGGCGACTGGTCCGGGGCGGCCCTTTCGGCCCACGCGCTGGTGTCGGGGTCGTCCATGCTGGGTCTCGCGGGCGTCGCCTCCGCCGCGCGTCGCGTCGAGCATGTCCTGGCGGAGCGCCGGCGGCCGCCCGCGCCCGACCTCGCGGCGCTGGACGCGGCCCTGGGAGAGGCGGGAACCACGCTGGCACGCGCGGTGGAGGGGCTCGTGACGGGGCGGGGGAACGCGCCGTGACCGGCACACCGCCGGCCTCGGGCGTGCGGCGCATTCTCCTGGCGGAGGACGACCCGGTCACGGCGCGCCTCGTCGTGCACCGGCTCTCGCGGGAGCCGGGCATCACGGTGCTCCATGCGGCCGACGGCGGGACCGCCATGAGCATCGTTGAGCGGGAGGACCTCGCCGCGGCCATTCTCGACATCCGACTCCCCGTGCTCGACGGACTCTCCATCCTGGCGGCGCTGCGCAAGAGCGAGCGCCACCGGGGGCTGCCCGTCGTGATGCTGACGTCACTCGGATCCGAGGCGGACGTGATCCGCGGCTTCGAGCTGGGCGCGGACGACTACATCGTGAAGCCATTCTCGCCCGCGGAGCTGATGGCCCGCCTGCGCCGCCTGCTCGATCGCGAGTGACCCCGCCGCTGCTGCAGCCCGTCGCGCCGTTGCCGCTCGGTGACCGCGGCTTCGTCATCCTCATCGCCTTCATCGCGCTCGTCTCGCTCTGCGCGGCGGGGTTCGTCGTCGCGTCGCTGCTGCTGCGCGGCCGGAACAACGCGATCGCCCGCAGCTGGGCGGCGTTCGAGGCACGCTGCGATCCCGTGATGCTCGACGTGCTGGCGGGGGTGGCGCCCCCCGACGCGCTGCGGGCGGTGCTCACGCCCCGCGACGACCGGCAGTTCGTCGAATACCTGCTGCGCTACGGCCGTCGGATCCGCGGGCAGGAGCGCGCGCTGCTCGGGGGAATCGCCGCGCCGCACCTGTACGCCGTGAGCGGCGACCTCCGGAGCCGGAGCGTGGAGCGGCGCGCCCGGGCCACGCAGGCCATCGGAGAGCTGGGGCCGGGCGTGTACCGCGCGGAGCTGGTGGAGGCGCTGAGCGACCCGGCGCCGCTCGTGAGCATGGTGGCGGCCGTGGCCCTCTCGCGGGAGTACCGCGCGGACGACGTGCTCCACGTGATCCGGAGCACGAGCCGCCTGACGCTGCTCACGACCCGGCTGCTCGTGTCCATGCTCCAGCGGCTCGGGCCCGAGGCCGCGTGGGCCTTCCGCGAGGTGCTTGCGGACGGGACGCAGCCCCCCAAGCTCCGCACCGTGGCCGCGAAAGTCCTCGCCGGGTTCAACGATCAGGCGGCGAGCGACATCGCCGCCCGGGAAGTGCAGGCCACGACTGACACGGATCTCCGGGTGGCCCTGCTGCAGGTCCTCGAGCGGATCGGCTCGGCCGAGCACGTGGCCGTGGCGCGGCGGCTCGCGACCGACCCGGACGCCGCCGTGCGGGGCGCCGCGATCCGGATGATCGGGTCCGTGGGCGGCGAGTCGGACCTGCCCCTGCTCCAGGCGGCGCTGGAGGATCCGGTGGGGTGGGTCGCGATCCACGCCGCCGAAGGGCTGCGCCGCTCGGGACGGAGCGACCTGCTGGAGGCGGTGGTCGAGGCACGCAACCGTCGCTCGTCGATGGTCGTCAGTGAAGTGCTCTTCCGGGACGGCGCGACTTGACGGACTCGCTGGTCCGGCTCGTCTGGATGGTGAACGTAGTCACGCTCACGTACTTCACCGTTCTCGCCGCGTTCTATTTCGTGTCGAGCCTCCTCGCGTTCCGGTTCCTGCGGCGGTACGCCCTGCGTCTCAAGTCCATCGACGTCGAGAACCTCGTGAGCTCCGGCGCGGCGCCGCCGGTGGCTCTCCTCGTGCCGGCGTACAACGAGGAGCGGTCCTGCGTCGAGTCCGTCCGCGCCCTGCTCACGCTCAACTACCCGGAGTACGAGGTCATCGTCGTCAACGACGGCTCCACCGACCGGACCATGGACGTGCTCATCGAGGCCTTCGACCTCGTGCGGGCCACGCGGCTGCCGTCGGCGGCGCTGCCGACGCAGCCGATCCGGCGGATCCTCCGCAGCCAGCGCCACGCCAACCTGTGGGTGATGGACAAGGAGAACGGCGGGAAGTCCGACGCGCTCAATGCCGGCCTCACCATCTGCCGGACTCCGCTGTTCTGCACGATCGACGCCGACAGCATCCTCGAGCCGGACGCCCTGCTGCGCGCCACCCGCCCGTTCCTCGAGGACGACCGCGTGGTGGCCGTCGGCGGGATCGTGCGGGTGGTGAACGGCTCCACGGTGGAGCAGGGCCGCGTCCGCAACATCCGGCTCTCCCGCAAGCTGCTCCCGCGGCTGCAGGTCGTCGAATACCTGCGCGCCTTCCTCTCCGCGCGCGTGGCGTGGTCGGAGCTCAACGCCAGCCTGATCGTGTCGGGCGCGTTCGGCCTGTTCCGCCGCGACATGGTGGTGGACGCGGGCGGCTACTCCACGACCACCGTCGGCGAAGACATGGAGCTGATCGTGCGGCTGCACCGCACCCAGCGCCGACGGGGGTTCGTGCCGCGCGTCGTGTTCGTGCCGGACCCCGTGGCCTGGACCGAGTGCCCGGAAACCCTGAAAGGGCTCGCGCGACAGCGGAACCGCTGGCAGCGGGGCCTGCTCGAGTCGCTCGGACGGCACCGCAAGCTGCTGTTCAATCCGCGCTACGGGACCGTGGGTCTGCTCGCGTTCCCCTACTTCCTGGTGCTCGAGGGCATCGGACCCGTCATCGAGATGGTGGGCTACGCGGCCCTT